>DATMQX010000177.1:0-16118 GCA_035567055.1 Solirubrobacteraceae bacterium | reverse complement strand
TGCGCTCCTCGAGGAGCAGCTCGCCGAGGATCACCGCCCGCGCGCGCCGCAGGCGCATGTCGATCTGCAGCTCCTCCAGCCGGGCGCGCATCCCGCCGTCCGCCTCGAGGTCTGGTGGCAGGGGCAATTGCTCGGGCGCGGGCAGCCCACCGGCCTGCAGTCCGCGAGCGAGGGCGGCGGCCACGCGCGGCGCGGGGAGCCCGGGGCCGAAGGCTCCCGTGACGATCAGCGACTTCGTCGGTATCAGCGTGCTCGTTGCCATCTCTTACGCCGGCGCAGCCTGCCGGCGGGCGCGATCGGTCATCCTTTCAGGCCGTGGCCAAGGAGCACGTCACCGTGGAGGCAGCCGGGCATGAGTTGCGGGTGAGCAGCCCCAGCAAGGTGTTCTTCCCTGAGCGCGGTCTCACGAAGCTCGACCTCGTCAACTACTACCTCGAGTGCGAGGTGGCGGTCGTGCGCCATCTACGCGATCGCCCGACGGTGATGAAGCGCTGGGTCGATGGGGTGGATGGCGAGCCCTTCTTCCAGAAGCGCGTCCCCGCCACCGCCCCCGACTGGCTGCAGACCGCGACGGTCGCGTTCCCGAGCGGCCGCCACGCGCGCGAGCTCGTTCCGAACGACGCCGCGCACCTCGTGTGGGGCGCGAACCTCGGTGTGATCGACTGGAATCCCTGGCCGGTGCGCCGCTCGGACCTCGACCACCCCGATGAGCTCCGCGTCGACCTCGATCCCGGTCCGGGGGTGCCGTTCGCCGAGGTTCGCGAGGTCGCGCTCGAAGTCCGTGTGGTGCTCGAGGAGCATGGGCTGCTCGGCTTCCCCAAGACCTCGGGCTCACGCGGGATGCACATCTACGTACGCATCGAGCCGCGCCACAGCTTCGAAGAGGTACGCCGGGCGGCGCTCGCGCTCGCCCGGGACGTCGAGCGGCGGATGCCCGGGAGGGCGACCAGCCGCTGGTGGAAGGAGGAACGAGAGGGCGTCTTCATCGACTACAACCAGAACGCGCGCGACCGCACGATCGCCTCGGCTTACTCCGTCAGGGCTGTCCCCGACGCGCGCGTCTCCTGCCCGCTCGAGTGGGAGGAGGTGGCCGACGTCGAGCCAGCCGAGCTCTCGATGGAGACGGTCCCCGCACGGCTTCGCCAGCGGGGAGACCCGTCGGCGACCATCGACGAGCGCTACCACGGGCTCGACTCGCTACTGGAGCTGGCAGCCCGCGACGAGCGCGAGGGGCTCGGCGATGCGCCCTGGCCGCCACATTTCCGCAAGCAGAAGGGCGAGCCGCCCCGGGTCCAGCCCAGTCGCGCGCGTCGCGCCGGCAAGGGACAGTCGTGAGCCTGCCGCTAAAGGTCCCGCTCGCGCCTCAGCTCGCGCTCTCACGCAAGGAGTTGCCGACCGGTGAGGACTACAGCTACGAGGTCAAGCTCGACGGCTTTCGCTGCCTGGCCTTCGTGGATGGCAATGAGGTCTTCCTGCAGTCGCGCAACGGCAGGCCGCTTGGTCGCTACTTCCCCGAGCTTCGATTCCCGCCGGGCCGCTACGTGCTCGACGGTGAGATCGTCGTGCGAGACGGCGACGGGAGGGAGGACTTCGATGCACTCGGCCAGCGCGTGCATCCGGCGGACTCGCGCGTGCAGCGGCTGTCGGTGGAGACCCCCGCCGTGTACGTCGCCTTCGACCTGCTCGCCGAGGACGAGCAGTCGCTGCTGGAGCGGCCGTTCTCCGAGCGCCGCGCTGCGCTGGAGGCCCTGATCGACGGGAAGCGCTTCGCGCAGGCGCCCGTGGAGCTGATGCAGACGGTTGCGACCGCCGAGGAGGCCCAGCCCTGGCTCGCGCACGCCGAGGGGGCCATCGCCAAGGAGCGCACGGCGCAGTACCGCCCGGGCGAGCGTAAGGGAATGGTCAAGGTCAAGCGCGTTCGCACGATCGACGCGGTCGTCGTCGGCTGGCGCCCCGGCAAGGAGCCCGAGACCGTCGGCGCACTGATCCTCGGCCTCTACGACGGCCCGCAGCTGCGCGTGGTGGGTCACTGCTCCGGCCTGACGGCGAAGGAGAAGCGCCGGCTCGTGGGCTTTCTCGCTCCGTACGAGTCGGGTGAGCGCGGCTCGGCCGACCCGAGCCGCTGGAGCGCCGGCAAGGAGCTCGAGTGGATCGCGCTGCGCCCCGAGCTTGTTGTGGAGATCGACTTCGACCATGTCTCCGCCGGGAGGATCCGCCATGGCGCGAAGCTCCGTCGTTGGCGCGATGACAAGCCGCCGCTGGAGTGCAAGTTCGAGCAGCTAGCGAGCTGACGTCCACTAGCATCAGAGCCGTGAGCGGCGAGGGCTCGACAACGGCGACCGTCGCCGAGGAGGAGTACCTGCAGATTCTCTTCTGGCTGCAGGAGGCCGGATTGCCGATGACCGGAGCGAATCTCGCGCGGGCGATGCAGCTGTCCGCGCCGACGGTTCACGAGATGGTCGGTCGTCTGGAGCGGGACGGCTACATCAGCCGCGACTCCGACCGGACGATCGCGTTCACGGCCAGCGGCGCCGAGCACGCGGAGGGGATCGTGAGCAGGCACCGCCTGATCGAGCGCTTCCTCACCGACGTACTGGGCGTCCCGTGGGATGAGGTCCACGAGGAGGCCGAGCGCCTCGAGCACGCCATGTCGCCGGTGCTCGAGGAACGGATGCGCGTGGCGATCGGCGACGCCAAGACGTGCCCTCACGGCCACCCGATCGTCGCCGGCGCCCGGCTGCCCGGCGTACCGCTGGCCGACGTGGAGGTCGGCGCGTCGGTGCGGGTGCTGCGCTTCGAGAACGAGGCCGAGGACCTGCTGCACTACCTGAAGGCCTCGGGAATCGAGCCGGGACTCGAAGGCGTGCTGGCGGAGCGCGATGGCCGCAAGGTGGTCCTGCAGCGGGCCGACGGCGAGCGCCTCGCGGTCACGCCCAGCGTTGCCGAGACCGTGTCGGTGATCGCCGACCCGTCACCGCCTGCGCGGACCGCTCTGCCCGAGCAGCTGGTCCTCGGCCAGCGCTACGGGCGCTAGCACGCGCCGCGACCGCGGGACGGGCCAGAATGCATGGCCATGTCGCCGGAGAACCTGGAGCTGGTCCGCACGATCTACCGTCGCTGGGGGGAGGGCGAGTCGACCAGTGACCTGATCGACCCCGAGCTCGAGTACGTGAATCCCCCTTACGCCGTCGAGTCGGGCACGCGGCGAGACCGCCGCGCGCTCGGCGACATTCGCGAGGTCTACCCCGACTTCCGCGTGGAGCCGGAGCGCTTCGTCGACGCCGGCGATGAGATCGTCGTGATCGGCACCGCGCGCGGGACGTCCGCGAGCGGTCTCGAAGCGCAGTGGCGCCAGGGATACGTGTGGACGGTCCGGGACGGGCGCGCGGTTCGCTTCCGCTGGTTCAACCGCCCCGAGGAAGCGCTCGAAGCGGTGGGCATCGCCGACTAGCGGGTTGCCGCTAGAGCGAGCGGAAGGCTTCGGCGAGGCGCGCGACGCCGGTCTCGATCTGCTCGGGCGTGACGCCCGAGTAGGCGAGGCGCAGGGTGTTCTCGCCGCCCTCAAGGAGGAAGTCGGTGCCCTTGACGAATGCGACCCCGCGCTCCGCGGCAGCATGGTGCAGGGCGTGGACGTCGGTGCCCGGAGGAAGCGTGACCCACATGAAGTAGCCCCCCTGCGGGACCACGAATTCGGCGTCGGGCAACTCGCGGCGCAAGGCGTTCGCGAGCGTCTCGGCCCGCTCGGCCAACGCCCGCTTGACGGTCTCGATCGAGCGGTCGATCGCCCCCGAGGCGCAGAACTCGTACACCATCGACTGGGCGACCATGTTCGGCGATATGTACGTGTTCGTCGCCAGCTGGGCCACGGCGCCGATCACCTCTGGCGGCCCGACCAGGTACCCGACGCGGATCCCCGGGCACACCGTCTTCGAGAACGAGGAGGCGTAGACGACGCGGTCGGGGTCCATCGAGAGCATCGTCGGCAACGACTCGCCGCTGAAGCGCAGCTCCACGTACGGGTCGTCCTCGAAGACGAGGAAGCCGTGTTCGGCCGCCAATCCGAGGAGCGCGCGGCGCTTCTGGAGCGACAGCGTGTACCCGGCGGGGTTCTGGAAGTTGGGGATGATGTGAGCGAGCCTCGGGCGTGCCCCGGCCCCGCCTGAGAGCAGGCGCTCGAGCGCTTGGACGTCGATTCCGTCGGGCTGCAGCTCGATGTCATGCAGCCGCGCCCCGCGCTGGCGCAGCGAGAGCAGCGTGCGGTCGTAGGACGGCCGCTCGACGATCACCTCGTCGCCCGGCCGCACGAGGTGCTCGAACAGGAACGCGTCCGCCTGCATCGATCCGTTGGTCACGAGCACGCGATCCGGCTCGACGCCGTGGTGGTCGGCGATCCAGCTGCGCAGGCGCGGATAGCCGACGGAGGTGCCGTATGCGGTGGTCCCGGCCGGGTCGCTGTCGAAAGCGCGCACCGCGGCGTCGCGCAGGCCCTGCACGTCGACGATGTCGAGCGAGGGGGCCCCCCGGGCAAAGGAGATCGCAGGCGCGCCCGGGGCCGGTCCGGAGGGAGTGCTCGGCATGGCCGGGAAGCTTAGGCGCCCGAGCAGCTCGTCGTAGTCGTGGGTCAGCTCGCGGGCGAGGTGCTCGAGCCGCTCGCGGAAGCGCAGGAGCTCGGCCGCGGTCGGCGCCTGCACAGGCGCCGCGCTCGCCGCCGTCTCCCTTGAACGGAGCTGCGCGCGCTGACCGGCGCCCCGCTCGGCAGGCGAGCCGGCCGAGGCCTCCAGGGGGACATCGTCCAGCTCGACGGACTCGTCTACCAGACGGCTCGAGGGGTGCGGCGGCGCCACTGCCGGCGGGGTCGGCACCTGATCGGCCGGCTCCTCGCCGCGGCCGATCGCGCCGAGCGTGTGCTCGAGCTCCAGCAGCTTGCGCTCCAGCTCGCCCAGCGTCCTGGCGACATCCGCGTCCACGGCCGCAAGCGTAGCGGGAGTGCGCCGGGCCACGGCGCCTGCGACACCGCTGCGAGCCCGGCGTGGTTGCGCTCAGGGAGCGGTGACCGGGGCGCCCCCGAGTACCTCGACGGCGATCGCGGCCACCTCGGTCGGCGTGCGACCGACGCGCACGCCCTTCGCTTCGAGGGCCTGCGCCTTGGCGGCCGCGGTTCCGGCGGATCCCGACACGATCGCCCCGGCGTGGCCCATCTGCTTGCCCGCCGGCGCAGTGAAGCCGGCGATGTATGCGACGACGGGCTTCGTCACCGATCCGGCGATGTACTCGGCGGCCTCCTCCTCGGCCGACCCGCCGATCTCGCCGGAGAGCACGATCAGCTCGGTCTGCTCGTCCGCCTGGAAGAGCTCGAGCACGTCCACGAAGGACGAGCCGGGAACCGGGTCCCCGCCGATTCCGACGATCGTGCTGCAACCGAAGCCTGCCTGGGCTATCTCGTTGCCGATCTGGTAGGTCAGCGTCCCCGACCGCGATACCACGCCGACGTTGCCCTCCTTGAAGAAGGACGCCGGGATGATCCCGACGTTCGCCTTTCCGGGCGACAGGATCCCCGGGCAGTTGGGGCCGATCAGCCGCGTGCCCGGATGGTCGCGCTCGAGCATGTTGTAAACCCGCAGCTCGTCATGCGCCGGGATGCCCTCGGTGATCGCGACCACGAGCTCGACGCCCGCCGAGGCGGCCTCGAGGATCGAGTCGGCGGCGAAGCGCGGAGGCACGAAGATCATCGCCGTGTTCGGCTGCGCCACATCCATCGCCTGCGCCCAGCTGTCGAAGACCGGGATGCCCTCCACGTCCTGTCCACCCTTGCCCGGGGTCACGCCGCCGACGACGTTCGTGCCGTAGCGGCGGTTGTTGAGCGTGTGGAAGGAGCCCTCGCGCCCGGTTATCCCGGCCACGGCAAGCCGCGTGTCCTGGTCGACGAGGATCGCCATCAGGCGGCCGCTCCCACGGGCTGCCCGGCGGCAAGCGCCACGACCTTCTGGGCGGCCTCGTCCATCGTGCGGGCCGGGTAGACGTTCGGCAGCTTGGCCTCGTCGAGCAGGCGCCGCCCCTCGACGTCGTTGGTGCCGTCCAGGCGCACGACGAACGGAACGGAAGGCTTGACCTCCGCGAAGGCGGCGATCAGGCCCCTGGCGACCTCATCGCCGCGGGTTATGCCGCCGAAGATGTTGAACAGGACGGCCTTCACCGCGTCGTTCGCAAGGATCAGCTCGACCGCCTGCTTGATCTTCTCGGCGTCCGAGCCTCCGCCCGCGTCGAGGAAGTTCGCGGGCGAGCCGCCCGCCTGCGCGACCACGTCGAGCGTCGACATCACCAGCCCGGCGCCGTTGCCGAGGATGCCGATGTCGCCGTCGAGCTTGACGTACTGGACGCCCTCCTCCTTCGCACGCCGCTCGATCGGGTCTTCATTCTCGCTGTCCGACAGCGACTGGTTCTCGGGATGGCGGTAGAGGGCGTTGCCGTCGAGCGAGACCTTCGCATCGAGCGCCTTGACCTCCCGCTCGGGCGTGACGATCAGCGGGTTTATCTCGGCGAGCGTGGCGTCCTCCGCCGTCCACACCTCGTACAGCGCCAGAAGCGCATCCGCGACGCCCTCGACCACGTCCTTGTCAACGCGGCCGTCGATGGCGATCTTCACCGCCTCCTCGCGTGAGAGCCCTTGCAGCGGGTCGACGTGATGGCGGATCAGCTTCTCCGGGCTCTCCTCGGCGACCTGTTCGATGTCGACGCCTCCCTCGACGCTGAACATCACCAGCGGTCGCTTGGCAGAGCGGTCGAGCAGCACCGACGCGTAGTACTCGGAGGCGATGTCGGAGGCATGCTCGATCCACACCGTGCGCACGATGTGCCCCTTGATGTCCATTCCCAGGATGTTCTGGGCGTGCTCTCGGGCCTCACTCTCGTCGGCGGCGAGCTTGACGCCGCCGGCCTTGCCGCGGCCGCCGATCAGCACCTGCGCCTTGACGACCACCGGGTAGCCGACTTCGCCCGCGGCGCTCACGGCATCCTCGACTGTCGTCGCCGCCCTCCCTGAGGAGACCCTCAGTCCATGGCGCGCAAACAGCTGCTTTCCCTCGTATTCCAGCAGGTCCATTGCGGACGGAGGACTCTAACGAAAGATGCGCCGCGCGGACGGGTGAGCGCGCGCAGGGGCTTCGCAGGGCATAATGCCCGCGCGATGCCGATCCCCAAAAACATCACCTTCGTCACGTTCGACGTGTACGGCACCCTGATCGACTGGGAGACGGGGATCTACGAGGCCTTCGCCGCCGAGGCCGCCCGGGACGGCTATGAGATCGACCGCAACGTGATCATCCCCCTGTTCCACGAGATCTCTCGCGAAATCGAGGGCGGCTCCTATGAGCTCTACGCCGAGGTGCTGCGGCGTACGGCGATCGAGATCGCCAAACGCATCGAGTGGCCGCTGGAGCCATCGCGCTCGGGATTCCTGCCCGACTCCGTGCAGCGGTGGAAACCGTTCAAAGAGACCAACCCGCAGCTGCAGAAGCTCGCCAAGAAGTACAAGCTCGGCCTGCTGTCGAACATCGACGACAAGCTGCTCGGGCAGACACGACGCCACATCCCGATCGACTTCGACCTCGTCGTGACCGCCCAGCAGGTGCGCTCCTACAAGCCCGAGCCGGCCCACTTCACCGAGTGTGCGAGGCGCATCGGCGGCAAGCGCGGGTGGGTGCACGTCGCAGCCAGCCACTACCACGACGTGGTGCCGTGCGTGAAGCAGCGCGTTCCCGTCATCTGGGTCAACCGCAACAAAGAGACGCTGGACTCCAACCAGAAGAAGCCGACGGCCGAGGTGCCGAACCTGCGTGAGGCCGCGAAGCTCCTCGGCGTCTCCTAGACCCTCGCGGGAACGTGCGAGCCATCTCGCTCCACCACGACGTGATCGTGGTCACGAGCCGGCTGCTGCAGACGAACTGCACGATCGTCCGCGGCGCCGTCTCCGCTGAACGGTTCTCGGACGAGGATGCGTCAGCGCCCGGCGAGACCTTCGTCGTGGACTCGCCGATTCTGCCCGACGAGCTCGCCCTGCTGCCCTCGCTGCTCGAGCAGGCGCGCTTGCCGCCGCCGGGCGGCCTGCTCGCCACCCACGCCGACTGGGATCACCTGCTCGGAAGGATCGCGTTCCCCGACGCCGCGCTCGGCTGCGCGGAGAGCAGCGCGGTCCGCCTGCAGTCCGGGCCCGGGCGCGCCCAGCGCGAGCTGCGCGACTTCGACGAGCGACTCTACATCGTGCGCGATCGGCCGCTGCAGCTCGGCTCGGTGCAGGCGCTGCCGGCTCCCGGCAGCTGCGCGATCGGGGACGCCGAGCTCGAGCTGTACCCGGCCGAGGGCCACACCCCGGACGGAATGGCCATCTGGGTCCCCTGGGCGAAGGTGCTTCTGGCCGGCGACTATCTCTCGAGCATCGAGATACCGACCGTCAACGCGCGGGAGGGAATCGACTCCTACCTCGCCACCCTTGAGCGCCTGCGTCCGCTCGTGGCGCGGGCCGAGCACGTCGTCCCCGGCCACGGGCCCGTGCTGGACGCCCCGAGGGCGCTGACGGTGCTGGCCGAGGACGCCGCCTACCTTCAGGCGCTGCTCGAGGATGGATCCGCCGCCGAGCTGCCGCGCGGACGGCGCTCACGGGCGCAGCGTGAGCTGCACGCCGCGAACCTGTCGGCCCCCTAGCTCTCGCCGGCGCTCTTGATCGTCGCGATCGGCGCGCCGGCCTGGATCGGCGCGCCCTCTGAGATAGGAAGCTCGACGATCGTGCCCGACTTGTGGGCGGTGATCTCGTTCTCCATCTTCATCGCCTCGATGATGCACAGCAGCTGCCCCTCCTCCACGGTGTCGCCCTGCTTGACGAGCACCTTCCACATGTTCCCCTGCAACGGCGAGGGCAGCGTGTCCGGGCCTTCCGAGCTGCCGGTGGACTTCCGCTCTCCGCGCCTGGGCGCCTTCCGCGGCCCGGCTGGTCCGGAGCCGTTGCGAGCGCCGTCGCCGCCGAGCCCCTGGGGCGGCCCCACGACCCGCACGTCAAAGCGCCTGCCGGACACCTCCACGGCGTAGGTCTGCTCGACCTTCGACGGCTCATCCTCGTCCGGGCCGGGGGCGGGTGCCGGCGGGAAGGCGAGCGTCTTCAGCCACTTCTTGTCCTCCAGGAGGTCTCTGCACGTCTCTCCGCGCGCCCACTGGTCGGTGGCGAGAAGGGCCTCGTGGAATGGGATCAGCGTCCTCAGGCCCTCGATCTCGAATTCGCCGAGCGCGCGCAGCATCCGTCGGGTCGCCTGCTCGCGGTCGGCGTCCCACACGATCAGCTTCGCCACCATCGGGTCATACATGGGCGAGACCTCCCCGCCTTCCTCCACGCCCGAGTCCACCCGCACCCCCGGACCTGCGGGCTCGCGGTATCTGCCGATCCTGCCGGGGGCGGGGGCGAAGTTCCTCGACGCGTCCTCGGCGTTGATGCGGCACTCGATCGCGTGTCCGCGCAGGACGACGTCCTCCTGGCGGTAGGCGAGCTCCTCGCCGGCCGCGGCGCGGATGCCCTCCTTGACGATGTCGATGCCCGTGGTCATCTCGGTCACGCAGTGCTCGACCTGCACGCGGGTGTTCATCTCGAGGAAGAAGTACTCGGGCTCGGCGCCGTCGCGGGCGGAGAACAGGCCCTCGATCGTCCCCGCGCCGACGTAGTCGACCGCCTTCGCCGCATCGACCCCGATGGCGCCGATCCGCGCGCGCATCTCGGGGTCCACCACCCACTCGGGCGCCGGCGACTCCTCGATCACCTTCTGGTGGCGCCGCTGGATCGAGCAGTCGCGCTCGCCCAGATGGATCACGTTGCCGTGGCGGTCGGCCAGCACCTGCACCTCGACGTGGCGCGGGTCGTGCAGGTAGCGCTCGAGGTAGACGGTCGGATCGGAGAAGAACTTCTCGCCTTCGCGGCTGGAGCCCTCGAAGGCGCCCTCCAGCTCCTCCGCGCTGAGCGCAACGCGAAAGCCCTTGCCGCCGCCGCCCCCGGCCGCCTTGACCGCCACCGGGAAGCCGATGTCGCCCTCGGCGATGCGCAGCGCGTCGGCCGCGGTCGCCACGGGCTCTGTGGTGCCGGGCACGATCGGCACGCCTGCCGCCTGCATCAGCTCGCGCGCGCGCGTCTTCGATCCCATCGCCTCGATCGCGCTCGCCGGCGGTCCGATGAAGACGACGCCGGCGTCCTCGCAGGCCTGCGCGAAAGGTGCGTTCTCGGCGAGGAAGCCGTAGCCGGGATGGATCGCCTCGGCGCCGGAGCGCCTGGCGACGTCGAGGATCTTCTCGATGCTCAGGTAGTTCTCCGCAGCAGGCCCGTCACCGAGGTTGTAGGCCTCGCCGGCGCGTCGCACGTGCGGCGCGTCGCGGTCGAGCTCCGAGTAGACGGCGACGCTCGCGACGCCGAGCTCGTCGAGCGCGCGCACGATACGGACGGCGATCTCGCCGCGGTTGGCGACCAATACCTTCTCGAACATCGGGCCGGGAAGCTTAGTTAAGCCACGGTCCGGACGCCGCCGTCACAGCGGCGCGCCGGCCTCGGTGTCAAGCTCATCACGCTCAGATCGCCTCGGTGATCATCCCCGCGCCGACCGTCCCGTTGCTGGACTCGTCGATCAGGATGAAGCTGCCGGTGCGGCGGTTGCTCGTGTAGGGGTCGAGCACGAGGGGCGCGCTCGTGCGGAGATGCACGCGGGCGATGTCGTTCAGCTGCAGCTCCGGCGGAGGCGCGTCGCGCTCCAGCGTGTGCACGTCGACAACCTCGCCGATCCGATCGACGATCGCGGTCGCGTTGCGAGAGGTGTGCTTGATCACGTAGCGCCCGCCGGGCCGCAACGGCTCCTGCGCCATCCAGCAGACATCGGCCTCCAGCTCGCGCGTCACCGTGGGCGACTCGTCGGGATGGCAGATGAGCTCGCCCCGCGAGACGTCGAGCTCGTCCTCGAGTCTCAGCGCGAAGGACATTGGAGCCATCGCCTCCTCGAGCTCCCCGTCGTAGGTGTCGATCGCCGCGACGCGGGTGCGCCCACCGCTTGGGAGCACGGCTACCTCGTCGCCCCTGCGCAGCGCGCCGCTGGCCAGCTGGCCGGCATAGGCACGGTAGTCGGATGGGCGGGAATCCCATCCTGACGTGCCTGTGGCCGGGCGGATCACCCACTGCACGGGGAAGCGGGCCGGCTTGTCGTAGGGGTGGTCGTAGGCGACCTCGACCTGCTCCAGCAGCTCGAGCAGCACGGGCCCGTCGTACCACGGCATCTGCAGCGAGCGCTCCACCACGTTGTCGCCGTTGAGCGCCGACATCGGGATATAGGTGATCGCCCGCCCGTGGCCGTTCAGCTTCGCGGCGAAGCCTTCGAACTCCTCAACGAGCTCCTCGAAGCGCGCCTGCGAGTGATCGACCAGGTCCATCTTGTTGATCGGCACCACCATCTCCGGGATGCCCAGCAGCGCGCTGATGAAGGCGTGGCGCTTTGACTGCTCGAGCACGCCGCGCCGCGCGTCGATCAGCACGACGGCGACGTCGGCGGTCGAGGCGCCGGTCACCATGTTGCGCGTGTACTGCTGGTGGCCGGGGCAGTCGGCGATGATGAACCGCCGCCGTGCCGTGGCGAAGTAGCGGTAGGCGACGTCGATCGTGATCCCCTGCTCGCGCTCGGCACGCAGCCCGTCGGTCAGCAGCGCCAGGTCCAGGGTTCCCTCGCCGCCGCGGCGCTCGCTGGCCTGCGCGACGTGCTCGAGCTGGTCCTCGTACACCTGCTTGGCGTCGTAGAGCAGCCTCCCGATCAGCGTGCTCTTGCCGTCATCGACCGAGCCGGCTGTGGTGAAGCGCAGCAGGTCGAGCGTCATCGTGCCCTGCGGCGCATCAGAAGTATCCGGCCTTCTTGCGGTCCTCCATCGCGGCCTCGGTGACTTTGTCGTCCGCTCGGGTCTCGCCCCGCTCGGTCACGCGCGTGGCGGCGATCTCGAGCACGACCTCGGCGAGCGTCGCCGCCTCCGAGCGCACGCCACCCGTGCAGCTCATGTCGCCGACGGTGCGGTAGCGCACGGTGTCGCTGACGACCTCCTCGCCGTCGATCAGCTCGGTGCCCGGCCACCACGCGTAGAGCATGCCGTCGCGGTTGAACACCTTGCGCTCGTGGGCGAAGTAGATCGATGGGACCTCGAGCTGCTCCTGGTCGATGTACTCCCACACGTCCAGCTCGGTCCAGTTCGAGAGCGGGAAGACGCGCACGTTCTCGCCCTTGCGAATGCGCCCGTTGTAGAGGTTCCACAGCTCGGGACGCTGATTCTTGGGGTCCCACTGGCCGAAGTCGTCGCGGAAGGAGAACACGCGCTCCTTGGCCCGCGCCCGCTCCTCGTCGCGACGGGCGCCACCGAAGGCGGCATCGAAGCCGTGCTCTGCGATCGCGTCGAGCAGGGTCACCGTCTGAAGCCGGTTGCGTGATGCCCTCGGCCCGGTCTCCTCGACCACCCTGCCGCTGTCGATCGACTCCTGGACGCTGGCCACGATCAGCCGCTCTCCGAGCTCCTCGACGCGGCGGTCGCGAAACTCGATCACCTCGGGGAAGTTGTGGCCGGTGTCGACGTGCATCAGCGGGAAGGGGAAGGGTGCGGGGCGGAACGCCTTCTCGGCGAGCCGCAGCAGCACGATCGAGTCCTTGCCGCCGCTGAAGAGCAGCACCGGCCGCTCGAATTCGGCGGCCACCTCGCGCATCACGTGGATCGCCTCGGACTCAAGCGCGCGCAGATGGCTCAGCTGGGGACGGACCGCGACGCTCACAGCGTCACCGTCTCGACGTGCAGGCCGCACTCGGTCTTCTCGCTTCCGGCCCAGCGCCCCTCGCGCCCGCTTCCGGGCAGCGTGCACGTCGCGCAGCCGATCGACTCGTAGCCCTGGTCGTGAAGCGGGTTGTAGGGGAGATCGCGCTCGTGGATCCTGCGCCACAGGTCGGCGTCGCTCCAGAACGCGAGCGGGTTGTACTTCCACAGGCCGCGCTTCTCGTCACGTTCGATCAGCTCGGTCGCGGCTCTGGTCGGCCCCTGCTCGCGGCGGATACCGGTGATCCAGCATTCCGCGCCGTCGAGAGAACGCTCGAGCGCAGCCACCTTCGCCACCGAGCAGCAGTTCTCCGGCCCCGTCCACGGACCGCCGGGACCTGTCGCATCCTGCACCTCGACCTTGACACCGAAACGCTCCTCGAAGGTCTTCCATGTCTGCAGCGTCTCCTCGAACAGCACGCCCGTGTCGATCGTCACGACCCTCACGCGATCGGGCCGCCCCTCGCTCACGCTCAGGAGCTCGTCGATCAGCACCGACTCCTCCTTCTGGAAGGAGCACAGCAGCACCGCTCGCTCGCCGTGGCGGGCGAGTGCTTCGCGCAGCGTCTCGCGCAGGGCGACGGCCGGGTCGATCCCGGCGCTGTGGGCGGCGATGTCGCCGCTCAGGTGAGGCAGCTGGTCTGTTTGATGCCCGTTGTTCATGGCTCCTCTCCTGCGCGCAGGCGCGCTATACGGCGCACTCGCCCTCGCCGCGGATCACTTCGAAGGGAACGTTGCGGTTCCAGTCGATGAAGTCGTTCATCGTCTCCAACCCGAAATCGACAGGCATCGAGAGATCCTTTACAAGGCCCTCGAGCTCGGTCGTGCCGACGCGCTCCACGAAGGCCTTCCAGCCCTCGCCCTCGTTACGGCTGCTCTCGTAGTGGCGCAGCCAGCGCTCGATCGCCTCGGGCACCCGCTTCGCCGGCAGGCGCAGCTTCAGCCGCTGGCCGAACGCGACGTCGGCGCCTTCATACACGCCGCCGACGTGCGGGATGTAGGCGGGAATCGTGTGCTCTCCGACTTTGATCGACGCGCCATAGAAGCCGATGTCGGCCACATGGTGCTGGGCGCAACCGTTCGGGCAGCCGCTCATCTTGATGTGGACCTGACGCGTGAGCTCGTCGGTGATCTGCATCTCTTCGATGCGCTCCTGCACCGCCTGGTTGAGGCCCATCGAGCTGGTGATCCCCAGCTTGCAGGAGTCGGTTCCGGGGCATGAGACCACGTCGTTGATCTCCCGCGAGCCGGCGTCGCCGAGCCCCAGCTCGGACAGCCCCCGCCACAGGTCGTAGACGCTCTCGTGCCGCACCCACCGGAGGACGAGGTTCTGCTGGACGGTGGTGCGTGCGTAGCCGCCCGAGTAGGAGCGCATGATCGCTGCCAGGCCCCTGAACTGCTCGGGCGTCAGATCACCGCGGGTGACCTTGACCTCGACGGTCACGAAGCCCTCCTGCTTCTGCTCGGCCACGTTCGCCGCGCGGAAGCGCTCGAACTCGGAGAGGTCGCCGTTGGGGGAGCCATGGGACTGGGGCGGCGCCGGCGCCGACTCGCGCTCGTCGTCGACGAACAGGCGCTTCTCTATCGAGAAGTCGCGTTCGTTCACCCAGTCGCCCTTCAGCTCCTCCTCGACCTGGTTGCGCAGCTCGTCGATCCCGTACTTGTCGACGAACACCTTGATCCGCGCGCGAGCGCGGTTGACGCGCAGCCACTCCTGGCGGTCGAAGATCCTGAAGACCGCCTCGGCGATCCTCAGATAGTCGCCGTTGTCGAGCTCGACGAAGTCGTACAGCACGGGCGCCGTGCGCGGCATGATCGACGTGCCGCCGCCGACCAGCAGCTCGACCCCGCGCACCTCTCCGCGTCCCTCGATCTCGCGAATCCGCGCGCGGAAGGCGATGTCGTGGATTTCGCTGATCGCACGGCCCTGTGCGCTGGCGTCGAAGGCGGTCTTGACCTTGCGCGGCATCGCCTGGGTCGTGGGGTGGCGGACGAAGTAGCGGACGTATGCGCCGGCGTAGGGGGTGAGGTCGAAGAGCTCGTCCTTGGCCACCCCGGCCCACGGGTCGCCCGTGACGTTCCTGACGGTGTTCCCGCAGCCCTCGCGGCTGGAGAGGCCGACCTCGCCCAGCTCACGGATCGCCTTCTCGGCTTCCGGCAACGGGATGTGATGCATCTGGACGTTCTGGCGCGTTGTGATGTGACCCTTGTTGAGCGGCACGTAGCGCTCGATCACGTCGGCGAACTTCTCCATCTGCTCGGGCGTGATCCCGCCGAACGGCAGCTTCACGCGGATCATCTGCACGTCCGGCTGGCGCTGACCGTAGACGCCCTGCTTCAGACGGAACTTGATGAACTCGTCCTCCGGCGTCTCGCCGGACAGGAACTTCGTGGCTTCGGTCTTGAAGTCGTCGTACTCGCGCTGGAGGATCGGAATCACATGCCCGGGCACGTTCTGAAGGACCTCGGGGTCCTCGAGCGTGCCGCGGTGCGTGGGAATCGAAACTGGCTCCATCTACGGACCTCCTGATCCCGGACCGTCTCCGGGCCTGTCGACGTTGGTCGCCGCGGCGAGATATTGCAGTAAAGCCTAGCGGCTTTCAGGTATTTATCCAGGGGTCGCCCGAATCACCCTGATCCTCGCGGGATACCCCTTCGAGGACGGCTGCCCGGTGCCATGGGTCAGGCGCGGGCTCGGGCGGGACGGCAGCCGCCGTGTCCCGCATGAACCGCTCGAGGGCCGCGACGATCGCGGCTGCCTCCTCGGGCGAGGCCGACGCCGGGATCAGCTTTAGCCGCGGGCCTCGATCGGGCATTCATGCATTGTGACGAGTGGAGCGCCGGAAGGAGCCAGCACTGCAGCCTAGAGCGGGATGTTGCCGTGCTTTCGTTTCGGTCCGGGTTCGCGCTTGCTCTGCAGGGTGTGCAGCGCCACGACCAGCTTCGGGCGGGTCTCGTGGGGGATGATCACGTCATCGATGTAGCCCCGTTCGGCTGCCGTGTAGGGGTTGGCGAAGCGCGCCTTGTAGTCCTCCATCAGCTTCTTGCGCCGCTCCTCGGGGGTTGGGCTGCCGGCGATGTCGCGGCGGTAGATGATGTTGACCGCGCCCTCCGGCCCCATCACCGCCACCTCCGAGGTGGGCCAGGCGAAGTTGAAATCGGCGAGCATGTGCTTGGAGGCCATGACGTCATAGGCGCCGCCGTAGGCCTTGCGGGTGATCACCGTCAGCTTGGGGACCGTCGCCTCGGTGAACGCATACAGGAGC
>DATMQX010000176.1:0-41496 GCA_035567055.1 Solirubrobacteraceae bacterium | reverse complement strand
TTGGTGAAGGTGAGCACGAGCATCACTTGGATGCCATCGCAGGATAGGCGCAATCCCGCCATCGCTCCTGCCGATCGGTCGATCTCGAGCGTGAGTCCGCGAGCCCGCGGGCCCCATACGCACGGCCCGGCGACGTCGGTTACTGTGCCCTTGAGGGAGGTGGGTGGCGTGTACGAGTCGATCGTTGTCGGTACTGACGGATCCGAGACGGCCAAGCGCGCCGTCGCAGAGGCGACCCGGCTGGCGAAGGCGCTCGGCGGCGAACTGCATCTCGTGTCGGCCTATGAACCGCTGCGGGGGGTTCACATTGCCGGCGCGCGCGAGGGCGCGGCGGAGGTGCTGGACATCAAGCCTGACGCCGCCGTGCAATCTGTCGTGGAGGAGGCTGCCGCGCTGGTGCGCATGAGCGGAGTCGAGGTGAAGGCGCACACGCTGACGGGGGATCCGGCCAATTCCCTGCTCGAGGTCGCGGAGCAGGTGAAGGCCGGCCTGATCGTGGTGGGCAACCGCGGGATGCACGGGATGACACGGGTGCTGGGGAGCGTGCCGAACAAGGTCTCCCACCACGCCAACTGCAGCGTGCTGATCGTCTCCACGGACGTCCGCGATTGACGGCCGATCGGACCGCGGCCGGCCGAGCGGCGTGATGACTCGACGCTACAGGCACGATACGGTGAAGCCCTTCGTCGTCGCGCCATCGCCGTTCATGACCTGCAGCGTGCCCGCCCGTTCGGTCCCTGGAGGTGTTCCAGGCGGGTTCATTTCCGGCGGCGCGACAGCCGTGAGGCGATCCGCGACCGTCGGGTCCGGCACGACGGCGATGGCCGGTTTGCCGTTCACTGTCATCTCGGGCGCATTCGGGCCGGGTTCCAACGGATCCCACAGGCCCGTGCCTGTGACGGTGAAAGGAGCTTCCGGACGCAGTATCGACGGGAACACTCCGGTTACGGTTGGTTCGCTACGGGCGACAGCCTTCTTTCCGACGTACAAGGCGGCCGAGACGCTCGTCAGTCCGAGCAGCGTGTCCGGGATCGCAGGCAGTCCGTTGCCGTTCGGTTTCACGAAGCGCGACACGAAGTACACGGCAGTGATCAGATTGAAGATCACGTACTGGAAATCTCCGACGTCGGTGCTGCCGTCGTCGGCGCTGAAGAGCTGAGCCAGCCGTGGGCCGATCGTTCTTTCATCCGGCGTAGCGTCGATCTTGGGGACGGCGCCAGAGGTGATCTTCGACTGGGTGATGCCCTTCGCGGCGACGCCTGCCGCCGCCGGAATGCCGAGCAGCACGAGATAGCTGCCGACCAACCCCGTGTGCAGAAAGTGCATCCAGCCGAGCTGAAGCAGACCGACATCGTCCAGTGCCGTGGTACAGGCTTTGACCGCGGCGGCCGTATCACCCGCGGTACAAGCGTGTTTGCTCGCAAATTCGCCCGCGATCAGCAGGCTGATCAAAGCCCATCCGACGAGCAGCGTCCAGAGGAGGATGAACGTCTTCGACGTGGATGTGCGACCGTCCTCGCCAAGAAGCACGGTTGGCAGGAAATCTCCGCCCGCCGCGCGAGCGATGCCTTCGACGATCGCGACCAGCGCGACGATCGAGCCTGCTCCGATCCAAAAGATCCCCGTCGACGACATGTCAGCAGGCGCTCCTCTCAGCGATACGCAGCCCGATAGGCATCGACAGCTGTTGCGTGCGACTGTGACGCTCCCGGTCAGCTCCGACCATCCAGTTCTGGACAAGCTGGTGTCGAGAGCGCCTCACGTGCGCCGTCGGGCAGCCGATGCGATAGTGCGACTTCGCGGCCGTCCGATCGAACGTGGAGAGATCTGTGGATCTAGGTCTGAAGGACAAGGTGGCCCTCGTTGGCGCATCGAGCAAGGGGCTAGGAAAGGCGTCGGCGCTCGCCCTCGCCCGCGAGGGTGCGCGGGTCACGATCTGCGCGCGGACCGAGACGGATCTACAAGCCGCAGCCGAGGAGATCCGTCATGACACGCGCGCCGAGGTGCTGGCGGTGCAGGCCGACCTCACGAGCGTCGAGGACATCCAGAAGGTCGTCGCGAGCACCGTGGAGCGCTTCGGCGCTGTCGACATCCTCGTCAACAACTCCGGAGGCCCGACGCCGGGGAAGTTCGCAGACCTGAGCGACGACGACTGGCGAGGAGCGTTCGAGCTCGTCGCCCTGACGTTTGTTCGCTTCGTGCGCGAGGTCTTGCCGCATATGCGCGCGAAGCGGTGGGGCCGCATCATCGGGATCCAGTCGAGCTCGGTGAAGGAACCCGTCGAGTACATCGACCTCTCAAACGGGATCCGTCCCGGCATCGCAGGGCTGACGAAGGCCATCATGCCCGACCTGGCGAAGGACGGCATCACGATCAACCTCGTGCTTCCGGGAATGTTCCTCACGTCGCGCATCCACCCCAGCCTGGCCGGCGGCACCGCGCAGATCGAGGAGGCGGTCGAGGAGCAGCTCGCCCCACTCGCCGCGACGATCCCGATGGGACGCCTCGGCGACCCGATGGAGCTCGGCCACCTGGTCGCGTTCCTGGCCTCCCAGCACGCCTCCTACATCACTGGTGCCGTATATCAGGTGGACGGGGGCAGAATCAGATCCAACCTGTAGGCGCGCGTCAGATGCACGAACAACCGCTCGCAACCCAAGTCCCCGTGACGATGGCCTTCGGGTGAGCGCCTTCGCTGCCGGCGCCCGAGCACGCTGGCCGTGGGCCGGCGGCGGACACGGACCGCTCCCGGCGCTGCTCGTCCTGCTGACCGTGGTCACCGGCGTCGTGGACGCCGTCAGCTACATCGCCCTCGGCCACGGGTTCGTCGCCAACATGACGGGCAACGTCGTGTTCCTCGGGTTCGCGCTTGCCGGGGCGTCGGGATTGTCCGCGCTCGCCTCGCTCGCCGCGCTGGGCGCGTTTCTTCTCGGAGCGCTAGCCGGCGGCCGCATCGCCGTCCGGTCCGGCTCGCACCGAGGCCGGCACCTGCGGGCGGCGATGGCGGCGGCGCTCGCGTCGATGCTGCTCGGGGTGCTGCTCGCTGCAATCGTCGGCCAGCCCCTGTCCGAGGGTGCGCGCTATGCGCTGATCGTGCCGCTGGCGATCGCGATGGGCATCCAGAACGCGACGGCCCGCCGCCTCGCGGTGCCCGACCTCACCACCACGGTCCTGACGACGACGCTGACGGGCATCGCGGCCGACTCCCGCCTGGCCGGAGGGAGCGGAGGGCATCCAGCCGCTCGCCTCATCGCCGTCACGGCGATGTTCGCCGGGGCGCTGATCGGAGCGCTGCTCGTGATCAACGTCGACGTCGTGCTCCCACTCGCGATCGCCGCGGTCGTGATCGCCGCGAACGCTCTCGCAGCTCACCGACTCTCCGACGAGGACTCAGACTGGACCGAACCACGGGGCCGCACGGACGACTCCCACGCCGCGGGAGAAGCCGCTCCCGGCTCTTAGCTCCGGCGAGAACCTCGGATAGCTCAGCGGTCAAGTGCGAGCCGCCTGGCGAAGAACGAGAGGATCTCGTCGCGGGCGGCGATCGTCGGCTGCCCCGCTTCGTCGATGAGGTGGGCCGTCACCACGCTGTGCGGGCTCGCCACCACCTGTTCGAAGAATGGCGGCGTCTCATCGTTAGCCGCGCTGTCGGGGAGGACGCGTGGGATGAAGCGATCGCCGAGCGCCTGCGAGTAGGCGGCAAACCGCTCGGCCCTGCAGAACCGGTCTCCCTCGAAGCGGTAGGCAAGGACCGTCAGATCCTCACGCTCGAGGCGGTCTCGAACGGCGACGAGCTCGTCGGGAGCGATCTCGATCCCGCCAGGATCGTCGAGCGGTAGCGAAGGCTGGCTCAGGACGGGCGCGAGCATCGAGGCCTCGAGCATCATCGTGAGCGCGAAGTTGCCCGTGAAGCACATCCCGATCGCACCCACGCCCGGACCGCCGCACTGCTCGTGCGCGAGCCTCGCCAGCGAGCGCAGCCAGCTCGTCACCGGACTCGACTCGTTGGCAGCGAACGCGCGGAACTCGGCGCTCATGCACGCGCGGCGGAGGACGACGGCGCCCTCCTCGGCGTCGGGCACCGCGCCATCGCGCCCGAACAGCGACGGCATGTACACCGTGAATCCCGCGTCTCGAACCCAGCGACTGAAGCGAGCGACGTGCGGGCTGATGCCCGGCATCTCCGCCATGACGATCACCGCCGGCCCGACGCCGGCCACGTGCACGACCTTCGCGACGCCGTCGAGCGTGACCTCGCGGCGATCGAAATCTTCGAGCGGATCGTCCTCGTTCATCCTCGATTCCCCCATCGTCCGGCTCCTCTCGGTTGTTCAACGCGCGAATAAATTAGACGATCGTCTGTATAGTTGCAACATGAGCGTCGTGATGCGTTCGGCTGACATCAACGCGCTCGCGGACGGCAGATGAGGGCTGCCCGCGAGCCGCTCGTGAAGGGACCGCCGCAACGCGAGCCGACCGATGGGCGGCGCGCGCGCGGACTGCGAACTCGCGCGGCCGTGCTCGAGCGCTCGGTGCAGATGGCCTCGCGAGACGGGCTCGAAGGGCTGACCATCGGCGCTCTCGCCGCCGATCTGGGGGTACACAAGAGCAGCGTGCACGCGCTGTTCGGCTCCAAGCAGGAGCTCCAACTGGCCACGCTCGACGCTGCACGCGCGATCCTCATCGATCGTGTGATCGTGCCGCCCCTCGCGTGGGAGGTCGGGTTGCCGCGGCTACGGGCGATCGGTGAGGCCTGGTGTGACTACCTCGCCGCCGACGTGTTCTGCGGTGGCTGCTTTCTCTGCGCCGCGTCAGCGGAGATGGACGGGCGACCGGGCCCCCTCCGAGACGCCGTTGCGTCCGTGATGCTCGAATGGATCGCGGTGCTGCGCACCAACACGGAGGCTGCAGTCACCGCCGGCGAGCTGCGCGACGATGCCGACCCGGACGCGGTCGCTTTCCGGCTGAACGCGCTCGGCATGGCCGCCAACTGGCAGAAGCAGCTTCTCGGCGACGCGACCGCCATCGAGCACGCACGCGCTGCCTGGCGAGCCGAGCTCGACAGGCACAGGGCCGACGAGAGCTGAAGGAGCTTCAACGGAGGCTCGCCCACGGGTTCTGCCTAACCTCCAGCTGTTGGCGACGTTGCCGATATGTGACCGATGAGCGATTTTGCGCTTCCAACTCGGCGCCCGAACCGGCCTTCGCCTGGAGAGCGGCTAACGAGCGACGAGTGGCTTGCGAGGCGCGTCTCGATGGGCAGCACACGCGCGTTTGCGGTGCTGTACGCGCGGCATCATCAGGCGCTCTACCGCTACTGCCGTTCAATCGTGCGCAACGAGGACGACGCTCAGGATGCATTGCAGAGCGCGATGATGCGGGCGCTCGCTTCGCTGCAATCCCGCCAGCGCGACGTTGCCGTGCGGCCATGGCTGTTTCGGATCGTTCACAACGAGTCCGTGTCGCTGCTGCGCAGGCGACGTCCGAACGTGAGCCTCGTCGAAGGACTCGAGCCGGTGGACGGCGGCCTGGAGCACAAGGTCGAGCAGCGAGAGCGCTTCGCCGGCTTGATCGCCGACCTCCAATGTCTCGCCGAGCGTCAGCGTGCGGCGTTGGTGATGCGGGAGCTGAGTGGTCTTTCGATCGCCGAGATCGCCGTGGCGTTGTCGACCTCTACGGGCGCTGCCAAGCAGTCCATCTTCGAGGCGCGCTACGCGCTCCAGGAGTTCGAGGAGGGACGCGCCATGGACTGTGAATCGGTCCGGCGAGCGATATCCGACGGGGACGGGCGCGTGCTGCGTGCACGCAAGATCCGTGCGCACCTGCGCGGGTGTCCGGGTTGCCGCGACTTCGAGCTCGCGATCGGCGCGCGGAAAGCCGAGCTGCACGCGCTCGCGCCGGCGCTGCCGGCGGCTGCCGCAACCGCGATGCTGGCGCGGCTGCTCGCTCATGGCGCCGGCGGCGGTCATGCCGGAGGGGCGGCTGCCACGTCAGGGGCAGCGATCGGAAACCACGTAGTGGTGTCCTTGACGGTGAAGGCGCTCGCCACCGTTGCTGTCGTCAGTGCTGCGACCGCGGGCGCCGTGCACCTCGCGGCAAGCCCTGACCGTCAGCGGCCGAGCCACCCCCCGATCAAGCGAAGCACGCCTCTTCCCGTCGGCGCCGGCGGCGTGCGCGAGGGCGCTAACGCGCGCCCTGGGGGATCGGCGACACCGCGACCTGGAGCTCGCGCGAAGTTACAGCGAGCCCCCGTCAGCGGGCGCGGACGGGCGTCTGGCGATGGCAGGACGGCCCATGCCCGAGCAGGCGAAATCACCCGAGCTCGCGGGCGCTCGGCAGGGCCCTCCGGCACTCGCCCGCATCCTCGAGCGGCCGCGCCTCGATCGCACACTGGCCGTGGGCAACACCCTCCCCCACCCGCCCCGCCCGTACGGGCACAGAGACCCCATGAGCAACGAGGCGCGCCGCCGCAACGAGGCGCGCCGCCCTCGGCGCCCGCTGCAGAACGCCCCCCTGCCCATGACGGGGGCAACCACCCGCTCCCGAACGGTGAAACCCGGAGCCCGGTCGCACCGAAGACCACGAGCGGCTGACGTGACGGGGACAGCAGGAACGTCCGGCTGCCGAGCGGATGATCGACCCTGACTTTCGCGAGCCCGACGCGTTTTGGCAGTAGGACAGCACGCCAGGGCGGGAATGCCTGCCGTGCCGGAATCCTCTGAGCAGACACTGCAGATGCCCACCACCTCAAGGAAGGCAATCGACCAATGATCGTCAAGAAGACTTTGCTCGCCGCTGCGGCGGGAGCTCTGATGGCCGGTTCGACATGGGCTCTGCCCGGTCTGGCGCCGGCCGCGCCGGGCAACGGCCACGCGCCGGGCACGACACCGAACAACATCGACAACCCGGGTAGCTCGCATCGTTCCTCGCAGGGCACCGAGAACACCGGCGGCAAGGGCGGAAACCAGGGTGAGCCGGGAGGCTCACACAAGTGCAAGCCGCACAAGGTCGGCTATGTCGCGTCCGGGACGCTCGTAAGCCAGACGCTGACCAAGAACGCGGACGGCAGCTACAGCGGCGAAGTGACCGTTGAAGTCAAGCACACCAACCATCACGCCAAGGGCGACAAGGGCACCAAGACGTACAAGGTCGCAAACGTGCACCTGACCTTCGGCCTTGCCGACACGAACAACGACGGGAGCGTCGGACTCGACGACCTCATGGTGGGCGACCGAGCAACGCTGCTCGGCCAGATCACCGTTCTGACCAAGGGCTGCAGCAACCCTGAATTCGTGGCCACGACAACGATCCGCCACCTCGTGTTCCACGCGCCGGCGACGCCTTAGCCGAGCGCTTGTGCGGCCGCATGGTCCGGTCAGGTTTCCTGGCCGGACCATGTGAGAGGCAGTGGCGCATCCGCCCGCGCTTGGAGCGCGGCGTCGCTGTCACCGCCCCGGGCTGACGCACTTCGGCGAGAGGTGGGGCGCAACCGATCTCGTTGGCGACCCGAGCCACCACCTGCGCCGCGACGGCGCCGCGTAGGCTGTGAGGATGCCGTTCCGGTGGTTGCCAAGGCGCCCGGCCGCGAGGGAGGCGTCCGTGTTGATCGCGGACCCCCGCTTCGAGGGCTGGGAGACGGTGAGCAGCTTCGAGGATGAGACGACGGCCGTGGCGTGGTGCGACCAGCTGCGGCTGCTGGGCGTTGACGCGAGATGCATGGCCGACCACCCGCTCGACCGGTTTGGCCGTGGCGACATCTACCTAGTCGTTCCACCTGAGCAGTGGTCGCGCGCAAACGAGATCATCGAGAACCTCGACTGAGCGCGTGGACTCGCAGTGAATGAGCCGCAGGCCCCCAGCGCCGGACCCGGGGAGCTCGGCCGCGGCCTGACCGAGGTCGAGGCCGCACGGCGCCTGGACGCACGCGGCAAGCTTGCGCGGCAGAACTCGAGCCGGTCCTACGGCAGCATCGTCCGAGCCAACACGCTGAACATCCCGAACGGGATACTGTTTTTCTTCGGCGTACTCACGATCGCGTTCGCCTCGTGGAAGGACGCGCTCTTCCTGGGGATCCTGGTTTCAAACGTCGCGATCGGGTCCTTCCAGGAGATTCGCTCCAAGCGCGCGCTCGACCGGCTCGCGGCGCTGGTCGCGCCAGACGCGGTCGTCGTGCGGGATGGAGTCGACCGCCGCGTTCCAATCGACGAGGTCGCCGTGGGCGACCTCGTCCGCCTGACCGCCGGCGACCAGGTCATCGCCGACGGGACCGTGATCACCGCCAACGGGCTGGTACTCGACGAGGCGAACCTGACGGGCGAGTCCGAACCGGTGGTCCGCGGAGCTGGAGCGCCCGTATGGTCGGGATCGTTTGCGGTCGAGGGCGCCTCGCTGTTCGAGGTCACGGCGGTCGGTCCGGACAGCCGTGCCGAGCGGCTGGCGGCAACGGCGCGGACGTTCCGCCACCCCCGCTCCCCGCTCGAGCGCGCCAACGACCGGCTGCTGCTGCGGATCGTCGCGTTCTCGGCGCCGCTGGCGATCGGCCTGACGGTCTCTGTCCTCACGCGAGGCGGCAGCGCCGCCGCGCACGTGCAGTCGATCACCGCCGGCATCGTCAACCTCGTGCCGGAGGGGCTCATCCTCCTGATCAGCGTCACGGCGGCAGCCTCGGCCTTCAAGATGGCGAGGCGGGGCGTGCTGGCGCAACAGCTCAACGCGATCGAGTCACTCGCCTCTGTCGACGTCCTCTGCACGGACAAGACCGGCACGCTGACGGAGCCGACGCCGCGCGTCGTCTCGCTGGTGCCCGCCGACGGAACCGACGAAGCCGCCTTCGCGCGCGAGCTCGCGATCTACGCGGTCAGCTCTCCCTCCCGCAACCTCACGCTCGAGGCGATCAACGATGCCGGCCTGGCGGATGTGAGCGGCGTCGCCGTGCTCGGACAGGTGCCGTTCTCCTCGCGGCGGCGCTGGAGCGCCCTCGACCTGGACGGCGAGCGGATCTTCCTGGGAGCGCCCGAAAGGTTCACCAACGCCCAACCGTCACTGCAGGCGCGCGCCCGCCAAGAGGCGAGCGCCGGCCGTCGTGTGCTCGCGCTCGGACGCAGCGCGCAACCGCTGCCCGCCGACGGCGTGGACCCGCAGTTCCCGGACGATGTGCAACCCCTCGGTCTGGTCGTCCTTGCCGAGCGGCTCCGACCCAATGCAGCCGGAACCGTCGCGTTCTTCGCCGAGCAGCACGTGACACTGAAGGTTCTCTCCGGCGACGCCCCCGCGACGGCCGGCGCGATCGCTCACGACGCCGGCGTGCCGGGGTCGAGCGCAGCGCTTGACGGTGAGTCGCTGCCGAGCGAGCCCCCAGCTCTGCGCGACGCCATCCTCTCGGCGCCTGCCGTCGGGCGCATCTCGCCGGAGGGCAAGCGCGCGGTCGTGAGCGCCCTCGGCGACGCGGGATGCTATGTCGCGATGGTCGGCGACGGCGTCAACGACGTGCCGGCTCTGAAGGAGGCCCGTCTTGCCATCGCGCAGGGATCGGGCGCGCAGATGGCGCGTTCCGTCGCCGACCTGGTGTTGGTCCAAGACGACTTCGCCGCGGTTCCGGCCATGGTCGCCGAGGGACGACAGATCCTGCGCAACGTCCAGCGTGTGGCGCAGCTGTTCGTCACCAAGACCGTGTTCACGGCAGTCGTCGGTCTGGCGGTCGGGATCCCGACCGCCACGTTCCCGCTGCTGCCACGTCAATTCACGATCGCCTCGACGGTCACGATCGGGATTCCCGCGTTCCTCATCGCGCTCGCGCCGAGCTCCGGGGCGTGGCGGCCGGAGGGCTTCCTGCAATCGGTGGCCCGCTTCGCGATCCCTTCGGGCATCGCGGTCGGGATTGGCATAGTCGCCGGGTATCTGCTGGCGCGCTACGGGTTCGACCTCGGCCTGACACGATCGCGGACGGTCGCCACGGGGATCGTCGTCGTGAGCGGACTCGCCGTCGTGATGCGCCTGGAGGCCGAACGGGGACGCCGACGCCTCGCGATCGCCGGGCTCTGCGGCGTGATGCTGGCGCTCTTCGCCCTCGCGCTCGCGATCCCGTTCCTGCGTGAATTCTACGAGCTGACCACGCCGACTGGCGAATCCATCGCCGCCTGGGCCGTGGGCACCGCGATCGGAGTCGGCGGAATGCTCGGCGCGCTTCGTCTGCTTCATGTTTGACACAACGCGGGCGGGGCGGGCCGGCGCCACACTCATGGACGGCCTCTTCTAAGCTGGCTCGCAGGGGGCCGGCAAGGCCTCGGCCGCCCGGACAAGGAGATTGACGATGGCCGTGAGAAGCCCAGTCCAGCTCAACCCCGAGCGCGTCGAGGAGCTGACTCGGCGCGAGCTCGCGACGTTGAACGAGCGCACTCAGGGGTCGGCGGCGATGTACGAGCGCGCAAGGAGCTCCCTCAGCGGCGGCGTGGCCTCCTCATACCAGCTGCGCGACCCGTGGCCGATCTACCTGCAGTCCGGCGAGGGTCCTACGGTCACCGACGTCGACGGGAACCGCTACTGGGATTTCCACAACGGCTTCGGCTCGATGGTCCAGGGCCACGCACATCCGGCGATCGTCGAGGCGGTGCGAGAGCGCGCCACGCTCGGGACCCATTTCGCCGCGGTCACGGAGGACACGATCATCGTCGCCGAGGAGCTTGCGCGTCGCTTCGGGATGGCGCGCTGGCGCTTCGTCAACTCAGGCTCGGAGGCGACGATGGACGCCATTCGCATCGCGCGCGCGCTCACCGGTCGGGAGACGATCATGAAGATCTTCGGCTCCTACCACGGCCACCACGACGCCGTGATGGTCTCGATCGGCGTCCCCTACGAGCAGATCGGCGATCGCGACGACCTCGCGTCGCTCCCGTACGGCGCCGGCATCCCCAAGGCCGTGAGCGACCTGACGATCCCGGTTCCGTTCAACGACGCCGACGCGATGGAGCGGCGGATCGTACGCCTCGTCGCCGAGGGCAGGGCGCCGGCCTGCGTGATCATGGAGGCGGCGATGATGAACCTCGGCGTGGTCCTGCCGGAGCCGGGCTATCTGGAGCGGGTCCGCGACGTCGCCTCGCGGCACGGCGTCGTGCTGATCTTCGACGAGGTCAAGACCGGTCTGGCGATAGCCGCGGGCGGCGCGACCGAACGATTCGGCGTCACGCCGGACATGGTCACGCTCGCCAAGACGCTCGGCGGCGGCCTGCCATCCGGAGCGATCGGCGGCACCGAGGAGGTGATGCGCGTTGTCGAGGATGGCAGCGTCTACCAGGTCGGCACGTACAACGGCAACCCCCTGTCGATGGCCGCCGCGCGCGCCAGCCTCGAGCGCGTCCTCACGGCGGATGCCTACCGGCATCTCGACCGGCTCAACAGCCGCATCCTCGCCGGCTGCGAAGCGGTGATCGAGCGTCACGGACTCCCCGGATACTCCGTCGGGATCGGCTCGAAGGGCTGTGTCACCTTCTCCCCCACCCGGATCGTCGACTATGAAACGTTCAAGGCCAACCAGGACGTCGCCGTGACCGAGCTGGCGTGGCTGTGGAACATGAACCGCGGCATATACATGACACCCGGACGCGAGGAGGAGTGGACGCTCTCGGTCACGCACACCGACGAGGCGATCGACGCGTACGTGCGCGCCTTCGAGGAGATGGCCGCAGCGCTGACCGCGTAGCGGCCCGCGGCCATGCTCGACAAGGGCGTCGCGCCGGCCGTTCTACTCGATATCGACGGCGTGCTGCATGTCGGCGAGCAGCCGATCGACGGAGCGATCGAGGCGCTGGCCGAGCTGCACCATCTGAGCCGCGGTGTGCGGCTCGTGACCAACACGACCTCGAAGTCCCGCGATCAGATCGTCGAGCAGCTACGCAGGCTGGGCTTCGCCGTCGAGCGCCACGAGGTGCTCACTCCCGCGGCCCTCGCCGTGCGCCACTGCCACGAGCGTGGGTATCGGTCGGTGAAGCTGCTCGTGGCTCACGCCCTGCGCGAGGATCTCGCGGAGCTCGCGGAGGTCTCCGGCGGCCCTGTGGACGCGATCGTCCTCGGCGACCTGGGCGGGGGCTTCACGGCGAAGGTGCTCAACGACGCCTTTCGCCTGCTGATGGACGGGGCCGAGCTCGTCGCGCTTCAGCACAACCGCTACTGGCGGCGGGCAGACGGCCTCGCGCTCGACGTCGGCGCGTACTCGGCCGCGCTCGAGTACGCCTCGGGTCGCGAGGCGGCCGTCGTCGGCAAGCCCGCACGCGAGTTCTTCGCGGCGGCGCTCGCGGACCTGGGCTCGGGCGCCGAGGAGACGCTGATGGTCGGCGACGACGTCGAGGCGGACGTCGGCGGCGCGATGGACGCCGGCCTGCGGGGCGTCCTCGTGCGAACGGGCAAGTACCGCGAGGATGCGCTCGCGTCCTCGCACGTGACGCCCACCGAGATCCTCGACTCGATCGCCGACCTACCGGCGCTGCTCCTGTAGCCGAACGCGGGGCACGCAGACCGGCGCCAGGCGCGCGCGCCGCGCGAGGTCGAGCACGCAAGGGGGCCGCGGACCGCCGCGATGGGAGGGCTATCGTCCGCCCGGTGCGCCTGAACCACATCACGCTCGCCGTGATCGATGTCGAGGCCTCGGCGGCCTTCTACTCCCGCCTGGGCCTCGAGCAGATCGTCGCCAGCTACCCCGACTACGCCCGATTGCGCTCCCCCGAGGGCGATACGACCCTCTCGCTGCAGCGGGTCGAGCCGTCTCCGGCGGCGCCGAGCACCAGCATCCACTTCGAGGTGCGGGACGTCGATGCCTCGGTCGAGACGCTCAAGCAGGCCGGCTTCGACTTCCTGTACGACCCGATCGACCAGCCCTATCTCTGGCGCGAGGCGATCCTCGTCGACCCCGACGGCCACCGCATCTTCATCTACCACGCCGGCGAGAACCGTCTCGATCCGCCGTGGCGGCTGCGTGACGGCGACAGCGGGCGCTGATCGCCGCTCCCCGGGGAGCTTCGTTTCGGCGACGCTGTTCGATGCCGCACATGTGCGGCATCGCCGGCGGGCGCACGCGCCTGCCGGTGGAGGAGCCGCACGCGGCTCCTCTCCGGGGCCGCGCACGCGCGGCCCCGCCGACAGGACGATCTGCTACCAGCCGATGTGGCTGAACATCATTTCGGCGCCCTGCTGAAGGAACAGACCGCCTTCGTAGTTCTTGTACTCGTGATGCCCGGTGTCGCCCGCGTTGAAGCCCTGGCAGATGGCGTCGTAGAGCCTGCACCAATCGCCCAGACGGTTGTTGATTTTCGATGAGTAGTTGCCGCGCTCGGTCAGGATGCCCCAGTGTTCGGGGTTGTAGTTGCCGCGCGCCGTGGCGTGGTCGTCCTTGCTGAAGCGAGGGTCCCCATACAGCGCGACGCCGTACACATGCCCAAGCGAGCTGTCGTTTTTGTTCGTGAGGTTTTCGATCGTGTCACCGACCACGTGCGCTCCCTGTGAGAAGCCCGCGACGAGGATCTTCATGCCGGAGCAGGCGGATGCGTCGCCTTTGATGCGATTTTCGAGGTGTTCGTCGCCTTCCCACACGCTGAAGTAGTAGTCCCAGGCCTTCCACCATTCGGCGACGTTGACCGCCTGGTATTCGAGCCCGTAGGACTGGAGCGTCTGAGTCGAGGGCTTGCGAGCCCTCACGCGTTCGAACATGTTCCCGATCTGCGTGCCCATCCCGAAGTTGCCCGAGTAGCTTTCGCCCGAGCCGCGCACTCCGATGAACTCGACGTTCGAGCAGGCCCAGCCGCTGGCAGGCGCCAGCGCCGCGAGCGCCATCCACGCCGCGACTGCGAGCAACCCGCCGACGAGCACGGTGCGCGTGTGCCGCGCCGCCGTGGGCACGACTCCCGATCCGACCATATGAACTCCTCCCTCCGGCCGAGCGCCCCTCGGCGCCGGCGTTAGCGCCGCCTGACGACGGCTCCCTCCAAACGGTCACGACTCTATTTCCCCCTTTGCGGCAGAGTCTTGTACTCTCGCCACCGCCGCGTGCGACCTGGAGGATCGAATCTTGTCTCCATTGGACAAAACCGAGACGCCCGACGTGGAGCCACCGCCGCCTGAGCTGCGGGCCGCGCTGATGCCGGCGGTGCCGCTGATCGTGGAGGCGGCGATCGCCGCCATCCGCGGGCGCGACCCGGTCCTCGGATTCTCCGAGAACGCGCTGGAGCGCAATCTTCGCCTGGGGCTGACGGACGCGGTGGATCGCTGGTTCGACACGGCGCCGGCCGCCGACGCCGACCTGCATTTCGCTCTCGGCCGCGCGCAGGCCCGCGCCGGGCGCAGCCTCGACGAGCTGATGAGCTTCTACAGGATCGCCGGACAGACGATGTGGCGGCGACTGGCCGAGGTCGGCACCGCCGCGGGCGTCGAGCCCCAGCACCTCTATCGGCTCGTCGAGACCGGCTTCGGATGCGTTGACGAGCTCTCAACGCAGGCGGCCGCAGGCTTCGCGGAGGAGCAGTCCCACCGCAGCGGGGCGTCGCACTCGAGGCGAAGCGAGCTCGTGCGGCTGCTGCTGCACGACCCTCCTCCCGCGGGCGAGGTCCTGGAGGCCGCCGCACACGCCGTCGGGATCGAGCTGACCCCGACGCTTGCCTGCTTCGTCGGCCCCGCCGAGCAGTACGACGCGTTCTCGCGCTCGGCCCGCGACCACGTGGTCCTGGGCTCGCGCGCCGGCGCTTTCGTCGGCGCGATGTTCGACCCCGACGGCCCCGAACGGCGCCGCCAGCTCGCGGCCGCCGCGGAGCGCGCGGGGGTCCAGCTCGCGCTCGGTCCCGCGGTGCCGGTCAGCGAGGCGCGGAGCAGCCTCGAGCGCGCGCGCTCGCTGCTCGCCCTGCTGCAGGCGGGCATGCTGGTGTGCGGTCCGCTGGCCGAGGCCGACCACCACGACGTCGCGCTGCTGCTCAGCGCAGAGCCACAGCTCGCGCACGATGTCGCCCGCCGGCGCCTGGCGCCGCTCCAGGCGGTTCGCGGCGAGACGACGCGTTCGAACCTGGCGCTCACGCTCAGAGCATGGCTGCGCAACCCGGGACAACGCAAGACGATCGCTCACGAGCTGGCCGTCCATCCTCAAACCGTGCGTTACCGGATGGCGAGGCTGCGCGAGCTGTTCGGCCCCGCGCTCGACGATCCCGACGGCCGCTTCGAGCTGGAGCTTGCGCTGCGAGTACAGCCGTATGCGGAGCTCGCGGCGGGCGCCATGCAGCCCGACCGCCTCGCTCGGAACGGCCGACAGACTCAGGTTTCTCTCAGCAACCCCTAAGCTCGCTGCCAGCCCGACCGGCTCTCATTGGACTCACACGGTGGCGCCATCGCCGCCCTCCCGATGAAAGGTTCGAGACCGATGACCGGGCTACCCGCACCAACGAGCGTAGGCATCGACCGAGGAGAATGACGATATGAGCGAGAGCCCCTCCGGTCATCGCGTGCTGGTCGTCGACGACGAGCCGAACATAGTCGAGGTCGTCACCATGGCCCTGCGCTTCCAGGGCTTCGACGTCGAGACCGCCGCGACGGGCCGCGAGGCCCTTGCCGCTGTGACCAGGTTCAAACCGCATCTGATGGTGCTCGACGTGATGCTTCCCGACATGGAGGGCTTCGAAGTGGCCTCCCGCCTGGGCGCCCAGCGGGCAGGCGTGCCGATCATCTTCCTCACGGCTCGAGACGCCACCGAGGACAAGGTGCGCGGCCTGACCGGTGGCGGCGATGACTACATGACAAAGCCGTTCAGCCTCGAGGAGCTCGTCGCCCGGATTCGCACGATCCTGCGACGAACGGGCCAGGCGACAGCCGAGTCCGGCACGCTGGTGTTCGAGGATCTCGAGCTCGATGAGGAGTCGCGGGAGGTGACGCGGGCGGGCGCGCCGATCGAGCTCACGGCGACCGAATATCGCCTGCTGCGCTACCTGATGCTGAACCCGCGCCGCGTGATGACGCGTGCCCAGCTCCTGGATCACGTCTGGAACTACGACTTCGGCGGTGACGGTCGCGTGCTCGAGACCTACATCAGCTACCTGCGCAAGAAGCTCGACGTGCACGGGCCTTCTCTGATCAGGACGGTTCGCGGCGTCGGGTATGCCCTTCAGGCCCCGCGGGCCTGATGGCATCGCTGCGCACCCGGGTTCTCGCGAGCGTGCTGCTGCTGGCCGCCACGGGACTCGTGCTGCTGGCTGCCGTGACCTATGCCGAGCAACGCTCGTTCCTGCAGGAACGCGTGGATCATGAGGCTCAGGGCGCGGTCATAGCTCTCTCGCAGATCCTCCACAGCCTCGGCTACCTGCCGGCGGGCAGCAAATCGAGCACCGCGCCGGGCCGTCAACCTGCGAGCACGCCTTCGGCGCCGGGCGCCCGCCGCAGCGGGCGAGGCGCTCCGGGCGCAGGACCCCCAAGCGTGTACCTGCCACCCGGCACCTACGGCCAACGCAGGGAAGCCTCCGGCAAGGTCCTCGGTCAGAAGGCCGTCCGTTACAGCGAAAGCGAAGCCGAACTTCCGGCGCCCAAGCTCCCGGTCGACGTACCGCTGGGCAGGCTCTTCACCGTCGACTCGGCGGGCTCGTCGGGGCTCCGCTACCGAGTCTTCGCCCGCCAGGATCCCGAGGACACGGGGATCACCGTGGCCGCGGTGCCGCTTCGCGAGGTCGATCAGACGCTCAGCCGGCTGCTCCTCGTGGAGGGACTCGTCATCGGCGGGGTGCTGCTGGCGCTCGGCCTCAGCGCGTACTTCGTGGTCCGCCTCGGTCTGCGACCGCTGGATCGCATCGAGCTCACGGCGGGACAGATCGCCGGCGGCCAGCTCTCGCGGCGCGTCAGCCCGGCGGACTCGCGAACCGAGGTCGGGCGGCTGGGCCTGGCGCTGAACGCGATGCTCGACCGTCTGGAGAAGGCGTTCGCCGACAGGACGCTCAGCGAAGAGCGCCTGCGCCAGTTCCTCGCCGACGCCTCCCACGAGCTGCGCACGCCGCTCGCCTCGATCCGGGGCTACGCCGAGTTGCACCGCATGGGAGCAACCGAGGATGCGGCGGGGACGGAGATGGCTATGCGCCGCATCGAGGATGAGTCCAAGCGCATGGGCGTGCTGGTCGAGGATCTGCTCACGCTCGCCCGCCTCGACGAGGAACCTGCGGTGCGCAGGCAGCAGGTGGACCTCGCCGCGCTCGCGCGCGACGCTGTCGAAGACGCGCGCGCGACCGCTCCGGACCGGTCGATCAGCGTCAGCTCCCCGGCGTCGGCGATCGTATCGGGCGACCCGCACCAGTTGCGCCAAGTCCTGGCGAACCTGACACGCAACGCGCTCGTCCACACGCCGGCCGCAACGCCGATCGAGGTATCCGTGTCGGAGGACGAGGGGGCCGTCACCGTCAGCGTGCGTGACCACGGCCCGGGGTTGCCCGCCGACTCTTCGGACATCATCTTCGATCGCTTCTGGCGCGCCGAGGGCGGCCGCGAGCGAGGCAAGGCGGGCGCCGGCCTCGGCCTGGCCATCGTGCACGGCGTGCTCGACGCGCACGGAGGGCTGATAACTGCGCAGAACGCAGCGGGCGGAGGTGCGCTTTTCGTGGTGCGGCTGCCGAAGTTCGCACCCGAGTCCTCCCAGCCCGAGAACTCCTGAGCGCTCGCGCCCGTCGAACTGTTCCGTGGTGGCGAGCCCCGTAGCGTCGAGTCCGCTGCCGCAAATTGCGAGCGTGGCTCTTGCCGGCCGCGATCGGCCGCGCTAGGCTCGCCCCAGTCTTCGTGTCCTCAACAGGCACGCGGGATGGCCTTTGCGGTGGGACTCACGGCTCACACTCGGGGTGCTCGATGGGCCTGCCGCACACATTACGTTGTGTGCGGAGAGCAGATGTTCATCTCGAGAGACCGCAGACCCACCCACTCCACAGCGCCCCGCGCCGGACGCGCCAGGCTTCAGGTGCACGAGATCGTCGATGGCGCCCTTCACAGGCTGATCCTCACGGGCGAGCTCAAGATGGTGTCCTGCGCTGAGCTGGAAGCGGTGATCTCCAGGCTCTGCAAGACGAGCATCAGCTGGCTCGTGCTGGACCTCAGCCGTGTCACGTTCATGGACCTGTGCGGTCTCAGGATGGTCCTCTTCGCCAGGGAAATGTGTGAATGGCAGGGATGCGAATTTGGGCTCGTTCCGGGGCCCGGTAGCGTGCAGCGCGTTTTCGAGCTGACCAACCTGCTCGATGTCCCCACCGCACCCATCCCGGTGGCGAGGCGCTGCTCAGTCGGTCCGCTCCAGCCTTCCTGACCGTAGTCCCATCCCCCCTCTTAGGGACTACCTCGCTGGCTGGAGCGGACCGTGCTCGTTGGCGCCGCAGGGATCCTCATCCACCGCCCAGGCGCTCCACAGCCCGCTCCCAGGAAGCTGGTGTTTGATCGCTGGAATGATCAGCTCCCAGGCAAGCCTCCTGGCGACAGCGACGGCGCCGCACCTGTTCTGGATCACGAGCAGGGCGGCCGGCATCGCCGCCCTGCTGCTCTCGAGCCTCTCGGTATGTGTCGGGCTGTCGATGGGCGGACGGCTGATGAAAGGGCGCGGTCCCGACCTGCGAGCGACGCATGAGGCGCTCTCGCTCGCGACTCTCGCGGCGCTGCTCGTGCACGGTCTCACACTGATCGGCGACAGCTTCCTGCACCCCAGCCTCGCGGACGTCGCGGTGCCCTTCCTCAGCAGCTACAAGACGCTGTGGACCACGACTGGCATCGTCGGCTTCTGGGCGATGCTGATCCTGGGCCTCTCGTATTACGCGCGCTCGAGGATCGGAGTGCGGCGCTGGCGCCGGCTGCACCGCTTCACGGCGATCGCCTGGCTGCTCGGCCTGGTGCACTCGCTCGGCGAGGGCACCGACGCCGGACAGACCTGGTTCCTGGCAATGACGGCGATCGTCGTAGTTCCCGCGTTGTGCCTGCTCGCCGTTCGCTGGCTCGGAAGCTCCCGCGAGCCTCGGGCTCGGGTGGCAGGATGAGGGCGGCCGTGATCGTCGCACGCGTCCGCGGCTGATCGAGCGTGAGCGCTCTCGCGCCGCCAGCTCGACGCAGGCGACGGCCGATCGCCGCTCAGGATCCTCTCAGCCTCATCGAAGGGAACTCGGACACGCAGCCCGGAGACTGCCCGTGCACGCAATCCGACCCCCCGATTGGAGTGACCATGCAACCCAGCCACACCCGCTCCGCCAAGCAGCCTCCCCGTCTGTCGCCCGATCAACTCGATGCCCGCGCGCTCGCAAGGGACCGGCGGGCGGCCATGCGCCGCCGCGTAGCTCGCATCCGCCGCGGCATCGCCGGCCTGGCGGCTTCGCTGTTTGCGGCCGCGTTCCTCGCCGTGTACGTGCAACTCGCCTCGGGACACGACCCTGCGCTGTCCACGAAAGTCGCCACGGCCGCTGGCACCACGACGACCGTGAGCTCCGCCGCCAGCTCAAGCGCAAAAACGAGCGCGGGCGCAAAGGCGGCCACGAGCTCTGAAACGTCGACGAGCTCATCCGCCGCAGGCAAGGAATCCTCGAGCGAATCGAGCTCATCCGGCAACGAATCCAGCCAGGGCCCGTCGGCGGTCACCACCTCGCAATCATGAGAGCCGACGTCGAGACCAGCGAAACCTTCGACTGCTTCGGCTCTCGCTGCGAGGCGTTCGTGATCGGTCCAGGACGGGCGGGCTCGCCACGCGCCGCCGCCGAGATGGCCCGCCGCGAGCTCGAGGGCTGGCATCTGCGCTTCTCGCGCTTCCTCGCCGACAGCGAGCTCTGTCGCCTGAACCGCGACTCGCGGGAGCACGTGCGCGTGAGCCCGATGATGGCCCGTTTGGCCAGTGCGGTCGTCACGGCCGGATCGCTGACCGGCGGTCTCGTGGATGCGACGCTCATCGAACAGATCGAGCGCGCCGGCTATGTCCGCGATCTACGCGGCGGACCTCCGCTCGCCGAGGCGCTCGCGCTCGCTCCCCCACGAAAGCCCGCCGCGCCAGCAGGCTCGCCCGGCTGGCGTCAGCTCGACGTGGACCTCGCGCTTGGCAGCGTGAGACGCCCGCCGGCCGTGAAGCTGGACAGCGGAGGCATTGCGAAGGGACTGTTCGCCGACGTGCTGGCGGAGCGCCTGGCCAGCCACGCGAGCTTTGCGATCAACTGCGCGGGCGACATCGCAATCGGCGGTGGCGAGGGTCTGAGGCGGCGGATCAGGGTCGAAAGCCCGTTCGACGGACGCACACTGCATACGTTCGAGCTCGAACGAGGTGGCGTCGCGACGAGCGGCATCGGCCGTCGCAGCTGGCTCGATGCTCGCGGACGGCCGGCGCACCACCTGCTGGACCCATCCACCGGTGAGCCGGCGTTCACCGGCATCGTGCAGGTGACCGCGCTCGGGCCGGGAGCGTTGATGGCCGAGATCAGAGCCAAGGCGGCGCTTCTGAGTGGGCCGCGCCGCGCTTGCGGCTGGCTGGCGGACGGAGGCGTGATCGTGTTCGACGACGGCTCCCACCTCGTGATCGAGCCGGCGAGTCAGGTCACGAAGGCGGCGAGCGCGCCGATCACCTCGTCGGTGCTCATCAGCCGCACGCCGATGTCGGCGAGCTCGCGCTCCCCGCGCTCGTACAGCCCCGAGATCGCGTCACGGGCGAGCACGATGCGGAAGTCGCGCTCGCTGGCCTCGTAGATCGATGTGCGCGGGCAGTTGGGGAAGTTGCAGCCGCTGAACACGAGCGTGCTCACCTGCTGAGCGCGCAGGTGCTCCTCGAGTGGGGTGCAGTAGAACGCGCCCCAGCGCGGCTTGTAGATAGCGACCTCACCTTGCCCCAGCCGCTGGACGTCGCCCGCGAGCAGGAGCTCGCAGTCGAGCGTGAGATCGGGATCGGGCAGCAGCTCGCTTGCGAGCTCGGTGCCAGGTGCGCCCGTCTCCAGCACACGTGCACCGTGCTCGACCGCGTCGCGACGGCATAGGTCCACGTTGCTGCCGTCCGCCTGATACAGCCGCACGACATGGACGATCGGACGGCCGGCCGCGCGGAACTCCTCGGTCAGGGCGCGCATCGGCTCGAGCGCCGCGGACGTGCCGGGGATCTCCAGGGCGCCGCCGTCGAGCACGTCGCGCTGGGTGTCGATCGTCACCAGCGCGCAGGTGGCGAAATCCGGATCGGTGTAGCGGCGGCTCATCCGCCGTCGGAATCCGCCAGGTCATCCGGCAGCGGCACCTCCGCCGGCGAGCGTCCCTCGCCGCCCTCGCCCCACCCCTCCCACGCCCGTCCGTCGCGCCCGTGGTGCTCGCCCTCGCCCCCGAGTGCGAGCAGGACGAGTCGTCGGGAACCGCGGTTGATGAGCTGCCGACGTACCGCTGGCGCCACCCTCACGAGCTGCCCGGCCTCGAGCACGTGCTCCTCACCCTCGACGCCGAGCGTGAGGGCACCTTCCAGCACTAGGTAGACCTCTTCCTGGCGCTCGTGGGCGTGGATGCGCCCACGTTGTCGGGGCCCCAGGACGATCAGGTTCAGCCCGAACGCGCTGACCCCCAATTCGCGGCGCAGCAGCTGGAAGCGCTCCGGGCCATCGGGCTCCAGCGAGGCGAAGGCGAGATCCGGACCCGGCACGTCAGCAAGGGTAGGGGCAAATGGGAGCCATCGAGCGCGGACTGCGATCCGCGTCAGGATCGCGCCTCGGCGATCGCGTGCGCGAGAGCGGCGCGGCCGTCGTGGAGCACCGGCTCGCCGTGCGAGACGAGCACCCGCTCGATCGGCAGCTCGAGCAGGGGGCCGAGGACTTCGGCCAGCCCGGGTCGATTGACGTGGACGTCCTCGAGCCAGCTCTGCGGACACAGGCGCAGGCCCACGCCCGCGACGACGATCAGCCGATCACCGGCCACGAGCGTCGAGACCGCGGGCAGCCAGAACAGCGTCTCGCCGGCCCCTCGCAGCGGCCGTGGCTTGACGCCCGCCGGTATCGCGTTCCAGGCTTTGGTGGTGTTGGCGCTGTAGCGCTTGGCGAGCTGCTCGCGGTCGCGGCGGTGCCAGTGGATCGTCGTGAGGATGCTGACCGGGCGACCGGCGACGCGCCCGTCGAGCCACCGCAGAAAGCCCTCGCGTCCGAGCGACGGAAGCAGCGGGTCGATGATCGTCACGACGTCCGGCTGTTCGTAGAGGACAGACCCGACCATCTCCCCCCAATCCTCCGAGCTCGCCGGCTCCGCCGGCGGGCTCCAGGCGGGGTGTGGCGCCGTCCAGCGCATGAGCCCCGGGAGGATCTCCAGCACCTCGCGGGGGTGCGAGCTCGCGTTCACGAGGGGGAGGGCAGCGACGATCGGACGGCCTCGACGGCGCTGGCGCCCGCGAGCTCGAGCGGCTCGGTGCTGCGCATCGCGCGGCTGAAGACGAATGCTCCCTCCAGCAGGCAGAGGATCGAGAGGGCCAGCTCTCGCGCCCTCTCGTGCTGGATCCCGGCAGCCTCGAAGAACGCGCTCGCCGCATCGATCCAGCTCTCGAAGACATCCGAGGTCGCCTTGCGCAGGGGCTCGTTGGTGCTCGCCACCTCGAGCGCCACCGTCGCGATCGGGCACGCGTCGGCGTAGTCGGTCTCTCGCAGCGTCTCCGCGGCACCACTGAAGAAGTCGCGGATCGCCGTGACCGGATCCGGCGCCTGCATCGCGATCGTCGCGAACAACTGGAGGTAGAGGCCTCCCGACCAGCGAATCACCTCCTCGCCGAGCTGCTCCTTGCCGCCGGGAAAGAAGTGGTAGAGGGAGCCGAAGGGGGCGCTCGCCAACATGGCGATCTGCTTGACGCCGGTGCCCGCGTACCCCTGCCGCCGGAACAACTCGGCGCTGGAGTCCATGATCCGTTCTCTGGTATCAGTCACCTGTCACCTCCACTCTCCGCCTTGCGCCACAATGATAGGCTCCGCCCGCTAGAACGATCTATCAAATCTGCTGGAGGCGCGCGATGCCCGCGGTAGAGGTGTCGGCAGGCACGATCGACTACGAGGACACCGGCGGCGACGGCCCCGTGATCGTCATGCTGCACGGGCTGATCATGGATGGCTCGCTGTGGCGGCACGTCGTCGAGGACCTGCGCGGCGACTACAGATGCGTGCTGCCCACGCTGCCGCTCGGCGGGCACCGGCGGCCGATGCGCGCCGACGCCGAGCTCACGATGCGCGGAATCGCCGGCATCGCCGGAGAGTTCCTGCAGTCACTGGACCTGCGTGACGTGACGCTCGCGATGAACGATTGGGGAGGCGCGCAGCTGTTGATCGGGAGCGCGCACGACGGGCGTATCTCTCGCCTTGCCCTCTGCTCGTGCGAGGCCTTCGACAACGTGCCGCCCAGGGGCGCGGCCAGGGCGCTTCCGTACATCGCGCGCGTGCCAGGCGGCCTGACCGCGACGCTGCTGCCGTTTCGCTTCGACAGGCTGCGACGGCTGCCGATGACCTACGGGCCGCTGAGCAAGCGCCCGGTGCCACGTGCGGTGATGGATCGCTGGTTCGCACCCATCGCCGAGCAGCGAGAGATCCGCCGCGATCTGAGGAAGTACGTGCTCAGCTCGGCCGCGGGTCGTCGCGAGCTGCTCGCGGCGACAGACGCGCTGCGGTGCTTCGACCGTCCGGCGCTGGTTGCTTGGGCGACCGAGGACCGCCTCATGCCGCGGGAGCATGGCCGTCGGCTCGCAGAGCTGCTGCCGCAGGCCGAGCTCGTGGAGATCGCCGACTCCTACACGCTGATCCCGGAGGACCAGCCGGCGACGCTGGCTCTGTGCTTGCGGGAGCTCATGTCCCGCTGAGCGGTTGCGTCGAGCCCCCGAACCGGGGCACAATCAGCGGTGCGTGGCCGACGCGCGCCCGGTGATGCTCCCCCTCGACGAGCTCAGGCTCGCTGGTGAGCTGAGCGTTCCGCCAGCCGCGCGAGGACTCGTCGTGTTCGCGCATGGAAGCGGCAGCGGGCGCTTCAGCCCACGCAATCGCGCGGTCGCCGAGGTGCTCGTCGAGGCCGGGCTCGCAACATTGCTGATGGACCTGCTCACGCGCGAGGAGGAGGCCGAGGACCAGAGGACGGCGCGTCTGCGGTTCGACGTGCAGCTTCTCGGCGACAGGGTGATCGGCACGATCGACTGGCTCTCACGAGAGCCGGACGTGGGCGAGTTATCGGTGGGGTGCTTCGGCGCCAGCACCGGCGCCGCAGCGGCATTGATCGCCGCAGGCGAGCGCTCGCGGCGAGTCGCGGCCGTCGTCTCCCGCGGAGGCAGGCCGGATCTGGCCGCCCACGCGCTGACGCGCGTGACCGCGCCCACACTGCTGATCGTGGGCGGGCGCGACACGGAGGTCATCCGCCTCAACCGCTCGGCACAGGCGGAGCTGACGGGCGAATCGAAGCTGGTGATCGTCCCCGGCGCCGGGCATCTGTTCGAAGAGCCCCGGGCACTCGAGAAGGTCGCGGCTCTGGCTCGCGACTGGTTCCTGGCGCATCTGTGACCGGACGCCTCGACCGATTCCGTCGAGGCGTCCCCACATGGCTCACGCGCTCACTCGCCGCCCTCGTACTTGAACGAGATCGCAAGCCGCACGCGGTAGCTCCTGATCTGGCCCTTCTCGATAGCCACGTCCTGCCTCAGGACTTCGGCGATCCGCAGGTCACGGACCGTCTGCGCCGCCGTCTCGACCGCATTGCGCGCGGCCGCCTCCCAGGACTCGCCGCTCGTGCCGATCACCTCGGTAACGCGGTACACGCCGTCAGCCATCGCAACCATCCTCTCCTCGATGTTTGGACCCATCGACTCTCGCATATCTCGAGCCCGAGCGGACGGCAACCTGCTGGCTAGAACCCTTCTGCGGACTGCGACTCATCCGTCGCCCAGGGCGGCGGCTCAGCCGGGCGGGTGGCGAGGACGACCGCTTGCCGCTAGGGTCGGCAGATGGCCTACCAGCCAAGGCTCATCGTCCAACCACCGCTCGGCGGCGCGGTGTACCGTCAGCTGCGCGAGCAAGCGCCCCCGAGCGTCGCAAGTGGTGACGTCGTCGTCGATGCCGGCCCGACTGATGCCGAGGGTCGCCTCGAGGCGCTCCCGGGTCAGGTGGTGCTGTCGCTGCCTTCACCCGAGGCGCTGAAGCGCGAGGCCGAGGAGGTTCGCCACGTGATCGGGCAGGCGGGCATCGGCGTTGAACCGCTCGTTGTCGTGGTGGAGGCGGCAGAGGAGTTGCGCGAGGAGGAGCTGGCCGTCCTCCTCGACGCCGCGAGCCACACCGAGCGCGCGGTGATCCTGCGGATCATGGGCGATGCCTGATCCCGGGCGTCAGGCAGGATCCTGCGAGGTGTACGGGTCGTCTTCGCCCCGCAGGTCGCGGTAACGGCGGTCGAAGAGCTCGAGGACCGCGGTCACGTCGGAGGGCCCGCTCACGCTGTGGGTGACCAGGTCGGAATCGGGCATCGACGGTGACGGCTCGGCCTCGCCGTGGTCGACGAGCTCGTTGCGCTCGGAGGGCGAGAAGCGCAGCTCCGCGACGCCACGCTCGCGATCCAGCGCGCCGAGCTCGAGCTGCTCGTAGCGGACGATCGCGACATCCTCTGAGCGACGCTCGATGCGCACGCCCGGCCAAGTGTCGAGCTCATTGGCGATCTCATCGACGAGGGCTTCGCTGGACACTTGCCGATCGTAGCCGCTTGTGTTCGTCAGGGCGTGAGCGCCACAGCGGCCTCGGCGGTGAGTACCCGGAAGGCGAAGCTCTCCACGAGGTACAGCTCCACGGCGTCGGTGTCGTGGCGTTCGTAGCCGATGGACAGATCATCGCCCACCTCGAGCACGAAGTCGCCGCCGCGCTGGCTGACGACCACGGCTCCCTGCACGCCGGGCGCCCACACGAGCGGACCGCCGATGATCTTGCGCAGGTGCTCGAACAGCGGGTAGCCGCCGTGCTCGGTCGTCTCGAAGACGCGTGTGTACGCGTCCGGTCCGAGCGCGAGGCCGTAGGGGCCGCCGATGCCGGCGCGCAGGAGCACCTCGACCGCCCGTGCGACGTGGCGTGGGTAGCGCTCGCAGTCCTCGCCGAGCGGGATCGGCTCGTGCGTGGAGCTCTCGGCGACGCCCGCGATGGCCGCCGCGTGCCAGCCGTGGAACACCGAGCGGTTCTCGGCGGTGGCGATGCGGTGCGCGGCCTCGTCGAGCGCGGATAGGTCGACGTCGCGCGCGCCTCGATCGGCGTCGGCCAGCTCCTCACGCGCCAGCGAGAACGGCGCCCGCAGCTCGACCAGCGGCAGCACGCGGCGCTGCAACGCCGTGAGGCCGTCGACAGGGGCGTCGGCGAGCGCGCGAGTGCGTCCGATGTTGGTGGCCGAGTGCTGCCAGCCGTGGGGCCCGGCGAAGTCGACGAGCTTGCGGGCGGCGAGTGCCGGGGTCAGGCGCGCGCGGGCCTCATCGCCGAGAAGCGCCCAGCCAGCCTCTGTGATCGGCGCGTGCTCCTGCAGGAGGTGGCTCACGACGCGGCGCCTCTGAGGCCGCCGATCCCGAGCGACGTGCTGCCGGCAAGAGGGGCGCCGCGCGCTGCCGCGCCCTCGACCGCCTCCTCCTCGGCCTCCTCTCCGTGTTCGACGATGCTGCCGCCCTGGAACAGGATCCCCTCGGCGATCTCGCGCCACAGGGCGGTGCGTCGCAGCAGAAACTCGAGATCCATGCAGAAGTGCTTGAACTCCTCACCCTGCGCGTCGCGCATGACTGCGAGCGCTTCGTGGTCGGACTCGACCGCCAGCCGTTGCTCGTACCAGCCGATCGCCTCGGCCTCCTCGGTCAGAGACGCGCAGAGGCGCGCGAACGTACGGGTCTCGTCGGGTAGCTCGTCGGCGGGCTCGTGATACTGGTCAAAGCCCATCTGCGCATGGTGGCACAGGTCGTCCGACGAGGACGCCCGACCGGGGCGCTTGGACACGGCCCGCCGATCTACACCAAGCCGACCGCGCGGCGTGCTCGCTCGACGGCGGGTCGCGCGGGGCAGCCGGCCAGGTGATCGTCGACCAGCCCGCAGGCCTGCATGAGCGCGTAGAGGGTCGTCGGGCCCACGAAGCGAAAGTCGCGGCGCTTGAGCTCGCGCGCGAGCGCCGTGCTCTCTGGCGTGAACGGCGGCACGTCCGCCCAGCTGGCGGGCGGCTGCTCCTGCGAGGCGGGCGCGTGCGCGCGAACGATGGCCGCGAGCGGCTGCTCGCTGGCGCGCAGCGCAACCGTGGCGCGCGCGTTGGCGAGCGTCGCTTCGATCTTGGCGCGATTTCGGATGATGCTCTCGTCGGCGAGCAGGCGTTGTAGCTCGGCGTCGCCGAAGCGGGCGACGAGGCCCGGATCGAAGCCGGCGAAGGCGGCCCGGAAGGCGTCGCGCCTGGCGAGGATCGTCCTCCACGACAGCCCCGACTGGAACGCCTCGAGGGTCAGGCGCTCGAACAGCCCACGCTCGTCGAGGACGGGGAAGCCCCACTCCTCGTCGTGGTAGCGCTCGAACAGGGGATCGCCGTCGCCGAAGCAGCGCCGACCCGGCGCCGAGATCTTCTGGTCATCGGAGGAGTGGGTCGAATCGGTCACGGCTTCACGGTTAGGCTAGACGTCGAGGACCGATGGGTGGGCGCCCGTCCTGGATGGCGCGGTCCTCGCCGACGCGCGAAGGGTCAGTGCGTCGAGGCTCGAGGCTGATCGTCACGATGACGGGATGCGCCTCCTGCGACCGCCGCTCTCGACGCTTGTCGCGCTGGCGGCGATGCACCCGCACGCCCGGAGCTCGGGCGTGGACTACGCCGGCTTGTTCCTCGCATGCCTCGCGAGCTGGACCGTTGTCCCGGGTCTCGGCGAGGCCGCCCTGATCGCGGCCGGCATCTCGGCGGCCCATGACCACCTGAGCCTCGCCTCGGTGCTACTGGTCGCCTGGGCGGGGGCCGGCACTGGCTCGACCATCGGTTGGATCGTCGGCGTGAAGGGCGGCCGTGGACTGCTCACGGCACCTGGACCGATGCACCACCTGCGCCTTTCCGTCATCGCGCGAGGCGACCGCTTCTACGACCGCTACGGTCCGGTGGCGCTGTTGCTCACGCCCTCGTGGATTGCCGGGATCCACGACATGCGCTGGCGGCGGTTCCTGCCGGCCAACGCGGTCTCGACGCTCGTCTGGGCGCTCGCGATCGGCATCGGCGCCTACCTGATCGGCCCGTCGATCACCGACATCGCGGCCGACGCCGGCTTGGCCGGGGGGCTTCTCGTGGCCTTGCTGTTCGTGATCGCCGTCGTGCTGGTCCTGCGCCGCAGGTCGCACAGGTCCGAGTAGTCCCTTGCCGTGCCGCGGCTCGCCGGGCCGGCTCACATCAAGGGCCGGCTGGCTCTCTCGAGATCGGTTCCCCGCGCCGTGAGACGCCACGCGTTGGCGGCCCTGCTCTGCCGTGCCTCGGTGACGTTCTCTGTCAGGCCCAGCCGGGCAAGCTTGCCGAGAAGCTTCGACGTCTGGCCGGGGTCGACGATGCCTGAGCCGTCGGCGATCTCCCGGTTGCTCGCGCCCGGATGCCCGGCGATGTACATGAGAACCACGACCGTCCGATGCGTCAGGCGCATGGCCAAGCCTTCGAGCGGGTCCCTGCTTGCCGCCGGCCGGGGTGACGCCGTGTCGAGGCACTGCGCAGGCGCTCGCCTCGACAGCTCGCCCCGCGCCGCCCGTGGGCCGAGGTACGGCAGCACGATGATGCTCATCAACGGTCTCAGGAGATCGGCGAGTGGCTCATGGTCCGCCGCGGTCAGCCGCGTGTGCAGGACGGCCATAACGGCGCCGACGACGCCTTCGGCCACGAGCTGCGCCCGTTGGCTGTCGGAGCTCTCATCTGAGCGCCCCCGGTCGATGACGGCGGCCAGCTTCTCGAGCAGCTCCCGGCGACGACGCTGCACCCTGCCCCCGGCGGCGAGCGCATGGACCACGCACACGCTTGCCAGCGCGGGCTCCTCGTCCATGAATCGCAGCAGCTGCGCCAACGCCGAGCGGATCGCGTCCTGCCAACAGGACTCGCTCTCGAAGGCCGGCGTGCAGACCACGCTCATCTGTGCGACTGCATGGTCGAACGCGGCCATGAAGCACTCTTCACGATCGGCGAACAGCTCGTAGAAGGTCTTTCGCGAGACCCTGGCCCGGCCGATGACCTGAGCGACGGTCATGCGCGCGTAACCGAGCTCGTCCACCGCGTCGACGGCCGCCGCGACGATCCGGCCGCGCTGGATCGCGCTCACGTGGCGTCGCGGAAATCCGTTGTGGCCGAGGCGAAGGGATTCAGCCAGCGGATGGCGGTCGTGAGCAGAAACCATGTCGTCGATGCGTGATCGTGGCGTGCGCGCCCTCCTGTCGGATCCCGGTTGCTTATTCGAGCGATCGGAACGCGCGTGCGCAGGTCTGTCTACCAGACTCTGCGGACGAATGTCAACCCAAGAGTAGGCGACTGTTTTTCAAACGCCGTCTTACACAGACACGGAGCTTGCAGGCGCCGACGCGTGCACGGCCGCACGAAACGCCTATATCGGGAAGAACGCACAGACTGGCGGCCTTCCAGCAGGCGGGCCGCTGTCGGCGGCCTGAGTCGCCACCGCACCCAGGGCTCCGGCAGCGCACTCGAAGACAGACCAGGTAGCGGGAGGTTTCTCAACGGAACCCCCAGCCGTCAGCTCCGACGCACCGTAGTTGACCACCTACGACATCGCGTAGTACGGTCGATTGGATGGCTCGCCCGGCTCAGAAGGCAAAGCTGACCTCAGAGCGTCTGATACCAGGATCGTTCGAGGGCGAGACGCCGACGCGGCGACGTCGGCTGCTCACCCTTTGCGGGCGAGCCGCTGAAGCGCGCGTCGGCGCGACGGATCGAGGCTCGCGACCTGCTGGGCGAAGTGGCTGAGCGCCACGTCGCCATACTCGGCGACGAGGCCCTCGACCTCGGCGCGAGCGCGCGATGCCATGAACTCGTCTCGGTCGAGCTTCGGAGCGTAGAAATCGGTCTTGCCCTCGCGGCGTCGATTCAGCACGCCCTTCGTGTGCAGGCGAGCCATGATCGTCATGTACGTCGTGTAGGCACGCTCTTTGCTTGCGCGCTCGTTCAGTGCGTTCATCACCGAGCGAACCGGAGCCTCCCCCTGGGACCAGAGCTCGTCCATCACCTCCGCCTCGAGCTCGTGCAGCGCCGGCGGCGCCGGCTCGCTGCCCGACCTCTTCCTCTTTGACGCCGCCATCTACGACAGAGTGTAGCAATGGGGACGGGCGGCGGTCGGTACCAGCTGTGGTGAGAGCTGGCCAACCCCGTCGCGGGAGCTTGGCGGTCGGCCGCCGTCGTCAACGCCGAAGCCCCTCGACGCGCAGGAATCGATGGCTCTACGATCTGGGGTAGGAGATGACGACCCCGGCATCACCCACACGGCCCGCTGCGCTCCCAGCCGCTGCCCTGGTCAAGCCCGCCGCATCCGCAGCCGGCGGGGTGCGACGGCCGGCGGCGATCGCCGCGCGGCGCGCGTTCGGCGCCAGCCTGCTGCTTGGTGTGCTGGGCTCTGCGTCGGCGGTCATCGTGATCGCGCGACTGTTCGAGTCGTGGAGAGTCAGACCGGGGCCTCCCTCCCACGCGATCGCGGTCTTCGGGCAGCGGCTCAGCTACCCCGCCGCGAACGCAGGCGCGATCGTCGTGACGGCGCTTGCCGGCCTCGGTCTGCTGATGGTGGGAGCCGCCGCCTGGGGCGTCGCGCGTGAGCTGCTCGCCTACCGCGCCTTCAGACGGGTCATCGCAACTCGCTCGCCGCGGCTCCTCGACGGGGCGTGGGTTATCGACGACGCTCGCCCGCAGGCCTTCTGCGCCGGCCTGTTGCGTCCACGCGTTTACCTGTCGACCGGCGCGCTGGAGCTGCTTGACACGTCGTCGCTCGCTGCTGTGCTCGCCCACGAGAGCCAGCACGCACGACGCCGCGATCCGCTTCGCCTCGCCTGCTGCCGAGTTCTGGTGGCGGGGCTGTTCTTCATCCCCGCTCTGCGCCGACTTGCTCAGCGTCAGCACGCGCTCGCCGAGCTCAGCGCCGACGAGGCCGCCGTGCTGAGCCCCTGCGGAGACCGCTCGGCACTGGCGAACGCCATGCTCAGCTTTTCGGGGGCCGGCGGCGGGGATGCGACAGGGATCGACCCCGAGCGTATCGACCACCTGCTCGGCGAGCGCATCGAGTGGGGCCTGCCTGTCGCCCTCTTCCTGGGTGCCGCGGCGGCCCTGGCGTTGTTGATTGCAACTGCTGTGCTCGCGGGCCAGGCTGCCGCCGGCTCGGCGACGCTCGCTGCGCCGTTCCTCTCGGGCCAGCCCTGCGTAGCGGTGCTGGCGGTGATTCCCGCGGGCGGCGCTCTAGCGGGCTGGGCTTACGCGCGCAAACATCGCACCCCGGGGGCCGTGTCCTCCGCCTACGCGACGACGCCGAAATAGGGCCCTTCCGCCTGGCGTCCCCCGACCCACTGGCGGGGAGCAGTCCCTTGTGCCTTGATATCTCCGACGGTGCGTAGTAGCTTGCTCGAATGGCAGCTGCATCAGACCGGCGGGTCCTCCTCACCGGCGCATCGGGCTACGTCGGGGGTCGGCTCCTGAGTCGACTCGAGAGCTCAGACAGGCCGGTGCGGTGCCTGACGCGCCGGCCGGAGCTGCTCAGTGGTCGAGTGCAGCCGCAGACGGAGGTCGTGGAGGGCGATGTCCTGGCCCGAGCCTCGCTCGACCCGGCGCTCGACGGTGTGCACACGGCCTGCTACATGGTCCATTCGATGGGCGGCGCCGGCGACTTCGAGGAGCTCGACCGTCGTGCTGCGATCAACTTCGCCGCGGCTGCGCGCGCTGCTGGGGTCAGGCAGATCGTCTACCTCGGCGGCCTCGGAAGCGACGACGACCTGTCGCCGCACCTTGCCAGTCGCCATGAGGTGGGGCGCCTGCTGCGTGGTGGTGGCGTGCCGACGGTCGAGCTGCGCGCGTCGATCGTGATCGGCTCGGGGAGCGCCTCCTTCGAGACCGTGCGGGCACTGGTCGAGCACCTGCCGATCATCGTCGCTCCCAGGTGGGTCGAGACGCTGGCGCAACCCATCGCGATCGAGGATGTCATCGACTATTTGCTCGCTGTGCTCGAGCTCAGACGCCCAGTCGACGCGATCTACGAGATCGGCGGTGCCGATCGGGTGACCTACGGCGACGTCATGCGTGAGTACGCCCGTCAGCGCGGGCTGCGCCGCCGCGTGATCCGGATTCCTCTGATCACGCCGCGCGTGTCGCGAGTTCTGCTCGGCCTGTTGACGCCCGTGTACGGGCGAGTCGCGGCGGCGATGGTGGAGAGCCTGCGCAACGAGACCATCGTGACGAGACCAGCAGCGCACGCGGCTCTCGGCGTGCGCGGGCGAGGCGTCGCGGCGGCGATCGAGCGCGCGCTCGTCAACGAGGACAAGGAGTTTGCCGAGACGCGCTGGTCGGACGCGCTGCCCCAGCGGCCGCTGGGCTGGGGCGGGGTCACGTTCGGCCGCCGTCTCGTCGCTTCCCGCGCGGTGCGGGTGGATCGACCCCCGCACGAGGCCTTTGCGCCGATTCAGCGCATCGGCGGGACCACGGGCTGGTATGCGGCGAACTGGTTCTGGCGGCTGCGAGGGTTCCTCGACACGCTCCGCGGAGGAGTGGGCCTGCGCCGCGGACGCCGCGATCCCTACGACCTTCGCGCCGGCGACACGGTGGACTTTTGGCGCGTCGAGCGTGTCGAGTCGGGCGGTCTGTTGCGGTTGGCTGCGGAGATGAAGATCCCGGGACGGCTGTGGCTGCAATTCGAGGTCGATCCCCTGGAGCACGGATCGCTCATTCGACAGACGACGGTGTTTGACCCGGCCGGATACGTCGGGCTCGCGTACTGGTACCTGCTCTATCCGATCCACCACCGGGTCTTCAGCCGCATGCTGCGCGGCATTCAGCGTGCGATGGTGCCACAGCGCAAGCCGTCGGCACAGCCGAGCCGCCTCGCAGCGCGAGCAGGCGGCGAGAGCTGATGCAAATCTGCAGGCTCACCGTTCCCGGACTATCCATCAGACGCGACTTCGAGGCTGCCCGCCGGCGCCTGCTCGAAGGGTTTCCCGACGTGCACGAGGTCGTGGCGACCACCGCCCCGGCGACTCTGCTCGTCCTATATTCGGGCACCGACGAGGTCGAGCTGTGGCTCGATGCGCTGCTTGACTCGACGCACACCCGACACGGTTGGGCGACGGCAAAGGCTTTTGGCGGGCGCGATCGGAGTCGAGGCGGAGCCGACTCGGCGGCGTAGATCGACGACCCGCTCCCGAGGAGCAGGTCGGTCCTCGGCGGCCGATTCTTCTGCGAGCCCTCTCAGGCGCGATAGCCTGGAGTGATGCTCACTCAGGCAGATGCCGCGCCGGCCAAGGCGCGGCTCCCGTGACGAGCTTCTTCGTCGCCGGCATCGCATCCAAGGGAGCACGCGCCGAGGAGGCGTACAGCGAGCTGCTCGAGCGTTCGTTGCTCGCAGTCGGTTGTCGTGCGCGGTCGCGGCGGATCTTCAAGCTGGGCTGTCGCTTCGACGGACAGGACAGGGAGATCGAGGTCGGCAAGCCGCTCGCCGAGGGCGGCGACGTGGTGGTCGCGATTCTCGACAACGGACGCTTCGAGGCGTTCTCCGTATATACGGACGATGGCGGTCAAGGCGAGCCCGCGCGTGTGAGTCATCCGGTGTACTCGGTGACGGAGTTCTCGTGAGCGCACCCAGCGGCGTGGACGACGCCGAGATCCACGCCCTCGTGAAGCGGCTCGCACGTCCTCATTCCTCGGGCGGCGACGTCGTCGAGCGCGCGGCGCTGCTCGCGTCGGGCGGTGACTTCGCGGCGATCATGACGTGGATCGCCGACCACGACGGGGTAGCCGAGGCGATGGTCGCCGAAGCTCCCCGGCGAGGTTTGCACGGCCCGCGCCTCGGACTCTCGGGCGGTGCCGAGCGACGGACCCCACTGCGCTTCGTGCTGCCAGCCGGCACGTTGTCCTGAGACCTCCGCAAAGCGGCAACAGCGACGGACCGGCCGAGCCGGACCGTGAAGCGGTTCAACGATCACCATAGCCTTGGACGCATCACACGCCCTGACACCGGCGAGGATGCGCCCGGAGACACCAACACAAGGGACGGACTGACATGGCCTCAAGCGGCAAGAAGAAGACCACGATGGCAAAGCTCACCCGCGAAAGCAGACTCCGCGAGCGTCGGCTGGACAAGCAGGCCAAGAAGGAGGCACGCAAGCACGCGCCGCCGGCGGATGATCCCTACGGGGCCGAGCACCCGCTCGACGCGACGACCGACGAGTCAGCCGCGACAGTTGGCGTAGAGCCCGCGCTCGAAACCGCGAACCAGGCCGGCGCGGACGCCTGATCCAGGTACGTCGCACAGACCCGATTCGACGGGTTTGCGCACCGGAGGCCGCTCCCAGGCCGCGAAGATCGATCGCACGAGGTCCAGGTCCTCGGACATCGCCTACCCCTCCAGACCCACCGCGTTGAGGGCGGTGGCAACATCGGGGTAGGCAAGCACGACACGAACGATCTTGCCGTTTTGTAGCTCATACGCGTCCGCCTGGCGAAGGTCGATGTTCAGTCCGCTCCTGTGACCGTTGCCGTGCCATCGCACATCACGGACGACCCACGGGTGCGCATCGATGTAGTCGTAGACGTCGGCTCCGAACTCGTCGAACGCGATCGTCCAGTGCTGCCAGATACTGCGAATGGCGTCGATGCCACGCACCACCTCATGCGTGTCCGGCGCATGGGCGAGATCCCGCCACTCCGCGTCGGGGTCAAACAACGCGAGCAACGACTCGCGCTCACCCGCGTTGGCCAACGCGTTTGCGCGACGAACGACCTCAACGTTCGCCTGCGACACCGTCTACCTCCGCTCCTTCGCACGTCGTTCGGCAGCGGCACGCGGCGCGTCGATGTCGGGAGGTCGGCTGCTCGGCATCCGCTCCTTTTTTAGTTGACACCGAGCCCAGGCCGCGAAGATCGATCGCACGAGGTCAACGTTCGCCGACGCCATGCGTTAGACGATGCCAGACGCGCCAGGAACCCACGGCGACTGGTTCGTGAGTCGCCAGTCGCTGGCCTCAGCCAGCGCGTCTGAGACCGCCCGTCTGTGAGCCGCTCAGGGTGCTTTGTAAGCGATCACGTAGCCGGTGGCCGGCTCGTAGCTCGCGCCGCCGGCGTCGAGGACCACCTCGTGTTCGGCGACCGCGACGCCGGCGCTTGTCAGGTTGGCGACGGGCGCCCCCGCGTCGGCGCTGAGCGGGCGGTGCACGAGTGGCACGCCGCTCGAAGCTTCGAAGCCGTCGAGGTTCGAGCCGCCATCGACCGTCCACACAACACCGGCGGCGGTGCTCACAGACTCGTAGTGCGTGCCATCGGCGACGGGACTCACCCAGTTCGTTGCCCCGCTCGAACGGTTCAGCGAGAACATGTCGCCGCCCGGCGTCGCCACGCCGTAGATCGAGCTGCCGTCGAAGGCCGTCGAGTCGGCGTTGCAGGCAAAGCACGACGGGCCCTCGATCGCGCTCCACACCGGCTTCATCGTCTTGGCGTCTATGACGTGGTAGACGCCGGACTTCTGCAGCTCGCCCACGACCTTCTCCCCGGCGGCGGTCGTGAACAGGTTCGCCGCGGCACCGAAGTCGAGGTCGAGCTGGCCACAGGCAGGGTCATCGAGCGGGTAGGGGACCGATTCGTTGTTCGAGGCTACGCACGCGGGTGAGTGGCTCAGTTCCTCGAGCGTCTGCGTGTACTGGTCGACGTTGCCTTCATAGGAGGCGACGATCTGGCCGAACGTCGAGTGCATTGGGTTGACGTCGATCTTGAGGATCGCGTCGGTCGTCTTGTACTGCTTTTCCTTGCTGTTGGGGTTGCCCGTGCCCCAGTAGGCGTACTTCGTGACCGGGTCATATGCAGGGGTGCTCCAGATGCCGCCGCCGGCGTAGCCTTCCGCCTGCGCGCTCGCGGGGATCGTCGGTGTCTCCTTGGTCACTTCGCCGGTCTTCGCGTTGATCAAGGCGAAGCCGCCGCTGGCCGTCGGGTCGCCCTCCGGCGCCGACCACCCCGCCAGCACGAAGCCGTTCGCGATGATCGGGCTGGAGTTCGTGTACGAGCCCCCCTGTACCGCGCTGCTCGACAGCGGCGGCGCGAACGGCGCGCTCTTCCAGATCGCCGCACCGGTGGATCTGTTCAGGGCGATCGCGTACGGCGCGGCGAACTGGTCCACGAGGTAGATGACCGCTTTCCCGAAGATCGCCGCGGCTCCGACGTCGACGCCGCCCGAGCCGGGGTTCGGAGCTTCCAGCTTGTGCTGCCACACCAGGTGCCCGCTCTTGGAATCCAGCGCGTAGGCCATGCCGCCGAAGGAGGCGACGAACGCACAGCCGTCATACACGACGGGGGTCGAGTTGAACCCCGTGCCGTCCCCGGTCGAGGCGGTGGAGAAGACCCACGTCGGCGACAGCGCCGACACGGCGCTCGGCCCGAGGCCGCTCTCTTCGCCCTGCGCGCGCGTGTTCGCCAGATCGTGGCCGTACATCGGCCACACACCGCCGCCGGACGGGGCCGTCGTGCAGGGCGCCGCCGCGGACGCGGCCGAGGCATCGCAGACGCCGAGCGCAACCAGGCATGCCAGCACCGCCATACCGTGCACCGCTACACCGCGCACCGCCGTACCGGTCCTGCCCCCGCTGCCTGACATCGAGCACCTCCCGCTTGCACTTGCTAATGGCCAGCGAGGCAGATACCCGCTGTGTCTCACGCTAAACATCAGGGGAACATGTTGTTAGCGCACAATCGCCGGCACGCTCGCGACCGCCCGCCAGGCCACCGAGGGCCGACCACCGGAACGGTCACGGACCCGTCGACCAGCGAACAGGCAGCGGGTGGCCAGCTATTCGAGCAGTAGTGCTACGACTCGCTCGGCGCGCTGGAGCTCGGGCTCGATCGTCGCGATGGCGTCGTTGTAGATGAAGCTCTCGGTCACGCGTACAACGGCGTAGGCGAGGGCGGCGGGCTCGATCCGCGGCCGGAACGTGCCGGCTCGCTGCTCTTCGCGGTAGAGCTCGGCGAGCTGCGCGACCGTCCGAGATTGTACGCCGCCGTCGGGTGAGGTCAGGATCCGCAGGGCGGCCTGTGTCTCCTGCCGTAGGAAGATGTGCAGCGGCTCGGCTGCGACGAGGGCTCCGACGTGTTGGCGAAAGATCGCCAGTAGGCGCTCTACGCCGAGGTGCTCGGGATGGTCGGCCTTGGCTTGCTCGAAGATGTCGTCGGAGAGCGACCACAGGACATCGGCGAGCAGCTGGTCGCGGTGGCCCGTCCAGCGGTAGAGGGTCGCCCGTGAAATACCGAGCTGCTTGGCGAGCGCGCCCATGTCGAGGCGCTGTCCCTGTAAGTACATGCGGCGAGCGGCAAGGAATGCTCCCGCCGGCGTCCCCTGCGTGCGCGTCTGCTCCACATCGGTACCGCGTGAGGCCCTGAGCGCGAGCGACCCGTTCGCGGGGTCTTGCAACGCGTGTAGTTGCGGGACCGCGCTCATCGACGAAGCATAAGGGATACGCAGGCCGCTTTCGTCGCAGGCGCGACATTTTCGAGATGTGTGTTTAGAAGCAATCGGGTCGGGGAATAGCACCCGGGTCAATCCATCAGGGGAGGCAGGTCGATGAGGCAGGGGTATGCGCGGTCCGCTGCGAGGATCGCCGGGGCAGTTCTCGCGGTTGGAGCTGCGGTGCTCGCGCTTGGCGCTTCCTCCGTATCTGCCGGGACGTTGTCGTCGCTGCCCAAGGGCGCTGAAATCGACGTCCGCAGCTGCACGTACGGGCCCGATGAAACGCACGCCGGGCGCTCCAGCGGCCAGTATCTCGTCGACCGCAACGCTTTCTACGCGATCGTGTTCGTGCCGACCGACCTGCCAGGCGGGCACTTCCGCTTCCGTGGCATATATCCGCGCGCACGCTGGTTCTCGTTTGAGAGCTACAACGAGGCGCTGGCCAGCCAGGGCGTAGTCGACGACACCGAAATCGAACCCGACGCGGGCTCCATCAGCCCGTTCAAGCCAGGGCAGAGCTACCTGCAAAACCAGCGCTATACGGTCGATGTGCGGATGCTCCCGCCCGCGGAACGGAAAAACCCGCACCCCAACGTCCTGTACTCGGGCTACCGCGAGAACCCAAACTACGGCGGGGTCGACCACTCGCCCGTTGACGGCTTGCTGTACCGCGTATATGCGGCGCCCGGCACCCCGGAAGGGGACGTGCCCCTACCGCACCTCTCGTGGGTTGTCGATAATCCGGAAACCAACCCGTTCCAGGGCCAAACGGAAGTGTGCCAGGCGATCAAAGACACGAGCGTCAACCACACGACCGTGCTCACGCTCAACCAGATCCTCGACGAACGCTTCTCCTCGCCCACGCTGTCCCCGCTTGAGAAAGGATTCGACGTCCCCACCGATGAGGTCCCGCGTAACCCGCCCTACGTGAACATGATCCGGCCCGCTACCAACGGCTACCAGGGCGCGTATTTCAACTCCAAGACTCCCTACCTCTACATTCGGCCGAACGGCGAACTGTACGGGCGCTTCCTGGTCATCCGTTTCAGGGCGCCGACGTTCGCGCAGATCCCGAGCAAACCCGCGACGGGCAAGGAGCAGGTGCGCTACTGGAGCTGGTGTGACGCGCAGTTCGTCTCGCCGGTGAACATCACACAGGCGTGCATGATGGACAAGCAGTTCAAGATCGACAAGAGCGGCTACGCGACGCTCGTGATCTCCGACCCCTCGCAGCGACCGACCGTCGAAGGCAAGCCTTGGCACAACTGGATGCCGTGGCCGGGGGGTGGTGCGGACATCAACATGCGCCAGATCGACCCTAACCCGTTGACCTATAAGCAGTCGCCGTACTTTTACCCGGTGTTGAGCGAAAACGATGGCCTCGACTACATACGCGGCGTGCTCTTCGAAGAACAGGTGAAGCTCTGGATGGGCGAATACTTTCCGATCGTCCGCTACTGCGACAAGCAGAAGTTCGAAGGCAACGAATGCTTCGGCTGACCGGGCGCTCGCCGCTGGGTCTGAACGCCGCTGCTCCGGTACGGACCGTAGTTGCGTCTCTGGCGGCAGTCGCGATGGCGGCGACCCCGGCCGTGCTGGCCCCTGCCGCGAGCGCATCCCCCGCCGGCACGATCAGCGAGTACCCGACCCCCACCCCGAACAGCAACCCAGCCGTGATAACGGCGGGCCCCCACGGCAAGCTCTGGTTCACAGAGTCGGGCGCCGACAAGATCGGGACGATCAACCCGACGACAGGCGCGATCACCGAGTACTCGATCCCAACCGCACGCAGCTTGCCGGCCGGGATCGCCGCGGGGCCCGAAGGAAACCTCTGGTTCACCGAGAATGGCGGCGAGAAGATCGGGAAGATCAACCCGACGACGGGCGCGGTCGCCGAGTACCCCATGCCGACCGCAGGCCGGGCACCGTTCGCGATCGCGGCGGGCCGCGACGGCGACCTCTGGTTCACCGAGTGGCCCGGTGAAAGGATCGGGAAGATCAACCCGAGGACGGGCGCGATCACCGAATACCCGACTCCCACCGCGCTCAGCTTGCCGTTCGGGATCGCGGCAGGGCCCGACGGCAATCTCTGGTTCACCGAGTACGGCGGCGACAAGATCGGGAAGATCAGCACGACAGGCGCGATCACCGAGTACCCGATCCCCGCCGCAGACCGCGTCCCCGAAGGGATCACGGCGGGACCGGACGGCAACCTCTGGTTCACCGAGGCGGGCGACAACCTGATTAGCGGACCCCTGGATCCGCGCGACGCGATCGCGAAGATCAACCCCACGACAGGCGCAATCACCGAATACCCGGTCCCTACCCAAGGCAGCTTGCCGGAATCGATCGCGACTGGGCCGGACGGCAACCTCTGGTTCACCGAGGCCGGCAGCGACAAGATCGGCAAGATCAACCCGACGACGGGCGCGATCACCGAGTACCCGATCCCCACGGCGCTCAGCTGGCCGAGGGGCATCACGGCGGGCCCCCGCGGCACCCTCTGGTTCACCGAGTTCGAGGCCAACAAGATCGGGAAGATCAGCGCGGGCGTCACGGCAACGAAATGATCGAAGCGAGGGAGGCGAGATGTTGAGAAGTCGGCGGCTTCGGTCGCAGGTGCTGGTCGCCGGGCTCGGGATGCTGACGGCGGTGCTCGTTCCGGCTGTGGCCGACGGCTCGGGTGGCGGATCGCTCTACCGTGGGCCGGGCCCGAGGCCAGGTCCTGAAATCCTCTACTCCTCGGAACCGGTCGCCCCGCAGCTGCAGAATGTCGCCCCCTGGAGGTCAAAGCCGATCCTCGTCTCGGGCGCCGAGGCATATCGCGCCGGAGAGTTCCTCTACCAGGACTTCCTCTACGACGACTCAGGCGCGAAGAGCACGACGGATCCGAATGATCCGTTCAGCCCGGCGGCCAACCTCTTCTCGCCGAGGTACGGCACGATCACCTATCCGACGAATCCCGTGTTCGCAGGAAACGCGGCAGACCTCGTGGAGTTCCGCGTCAAGCCGCTGAGGACGAGCACGGCGTTTCGGGTCACGCTTAACACGCTCAAGGATCCGAATGTTGTCGCGTTCACGGTCGCGCTGGGCGAATCGCCGGAAACGAGGGCGTGGCCCTTCGGCGCCGGTGTGCGCTCGCCGGCACAGCTCTTCCTGACCGTGCATGGCACGACCGCGGTGCTTACGGACTCTGTCAGCGGCGCTGCCATCACTCCGGCTCCGACTGTCAGCGTGAGCATGTTGCGCCGGCAGTTCGAAGTATCCGTCCCGCACGCCGCGTGGAACCCGGGAACGTCGGTGGTTCGCATGGAGGCCGGCGTCGGACTCTGGGACGCGACCGGCGGCGCGTACCTGAAACCGGGGCCGACCGCGACGGAAACGCAGCCGGGCGGATGTGAAGGCACGTGTGCGGCGCTCTTCAACATGGCCTTCCGCACCAACGAGCCGGTCCCGCGCATCTACGAACCAGGTACTGCAAACACGATCGCCGAGGGCAGCGTGACCGTCAAGCTGGACGGCAGATGGTGGCGCGAGCGTCGGCAGGCCGAAGTGCTCGCCTCCGGTGACGTCAGCGAATTCAATACCGCGGTCGACTTCGGCAAGCTCGCGAGCAGGGTGACGGACGAATCCCTGGTTCCCAAGACGGGGCACATCGACCGAATCTTTGCCAGCCACTACGAATTCGGACAGGGAGTCAACTACAAAGTCACCTGCCTGACCAGCACTGAAGCCGAGTGCACGGGACGGTTCGTCGGCCAGCTGCAGCCGTATGCGCTGTTCGTGCCCGCCAAACCGCAGCCGCGGAAGGGCTTCGGGCTGATCGTGAGCATGCACGGCCTGTCCGCCAACTACAACGAGTTCCTCGGCAGCCACGAGGCGTC
>DATMQX010000175.1:0-7780 GCA_035567055.1 Solirubrobacteraceae bacterium | reverse complement strand
TGCGCTCTAGCAGCTGAGCTATCGCTGCGCAGAGGCGATGTTACGCGCTGTCACGCGGCTCCAGCGGCCTCCGCGGCCGACGCCGACGGGAGCGGCGGCATGCCCAGCAGCGCACGCGTTTCCGTCGTGCTGTTGGTCGTGGGAAACGGCTCGTTCGGGACAGGTACGCCCAGGCGCTCGCAGATCGGATCCCAGCCGTCGGACGTGGTCCACTCCAGCAGCCGGCTTGCCGGGACGCCTGCGCGCACCCGGCCGTTGTGGCTCTCGAACGCGTCCATCATCGCAGTGGGGTTTCCCAGATCGGCGGAGAAGCGCTCTTCCCACATCTTTGGGACCGTCGTCCCGAACCAGGTCTCGAGCCCAGGCGGAAAGCTGGCAAGGGGCTGGAAGATCGTGTTGGAGGCGCTGCGATACCACGAGTCGGGATCGCGTGTCGAGAGCAGTACGAGCGCATCGGGATTCGCCGCCGAGAGCTCCTGCCAGAAGGAGGCTCCCGGCCAGTCGACCAGTGCCACGTAGCCGTTCAACAGCTCCTGCCAGTCGACGTCACGGCCATCGACCGCGTCCGTCCACCCAGATGCCTGGGTGGGGTCGGCGATGATCTCGATCATGTGGTGGCAGCGACCTCCGAGCAGCTGCTCGAGCGCCAGCTTCAGCGAGTGCGTGCCCGTGCGCCCCACGCCGGCTCCGACAACCTTTAGCGCCATCTGCTCCCCCTCCTCCTAGTTGGCCGACCGGGATCCGGCCGCCGGGCGAACCCTACCCGAGGGCCGACGCTGGCGCGGCGTCTCGCCGTAACGGGCCCTCGCCAGCGGTTACGCGATCACCGGTCGATGACGGCATCGGTCAGAGCGTTGATCCCGGCAAGCCGCCCTGCCAGCTCATCGCTGAGGCCGTAGCGGGCCGCGAGCGCGCTCGGCGCCGTGTAGCTGACCTTGGTCTGGTCTCCGTCGGCCCACACCGCAACCTTCAGCGGAAGATCCAGCGCGGCCAGGGGAGCGGCAGCCATCACGGGGGTACCAGCCTGCGGGCTCCCGAACATGACGAGCTTGGTATCCCGGAGCTCGAGTCCAACGTCCTTGGCCTCGGCGCTCTGGTCTATCACGGCAAACAGCTTCATCCCTCTCGCTGCCACCGCCGCCGAGAGGCGAGACACGGTATCTCCTACCGACCAGGGACTCAGCTTTGAAACCACTTCCTCGCCCGCCTTCGCAGCCGCCTCGCCGGCGAGCACCGTCCCTTCAGCGTGTTGGTCCTGCTCAGCCATCGTCACTCCTCTCAGATGTCCGCCGAGCGGTTACCCGTGCCGCCACGCGCCCGTCTCCTGGCATCGCACTCGCGGGCCGCGGGGCCCTGACGGCCCTTCGCGCAGCGCTTGTCGTCGGTCCTCATCACGTGCAGTCGATCCCCAACCAGGGCTCACGACAGATCACCCCTTGCACACGAGACGTTCCGCCGATTCTACGCGCACGGAGCGGCTCATGAGCGAGCCAACGCGGAACCGGTCGAGGTCAACACAGTGGTCTAAGGACGGGGCACGTAGCGCCCGCCCTCACCGCGGGTGAGTAGGCCCAGCAGCTCGAGCTCGCTCAGCGCCAGCAGCACCTCGCCAACGTCGCCGGTCCGGTCGATCAGCTTGTCGGCGGTGTCCCGGCCTTCTCCCACCTGCTCGAGCACCTCTACGAGCCTCGGCTCCAGCCGAGCCCGTGCGACGGCCTCGCCGACCGACACGGCGGGAGAGTCGATGTGCAGCAGCTCGAGCACATCCTGAGCGCCGCGCACCAGACGGGCGCCGTCCATCAACAGGGCGTTCGTCCCGCGCGAGGAACGAGAGGTCACTCTCCCGGGGACCGCCGCGACCGTCCGCCCGAGGGAACGCGCGATCGCGGCGCTCGCAAGGTCCGGCGCGCTATCGCTCGCCTCCACGACCACCGTCACCTTCGCCAGATGCGCGACGATCCGCTCGGCGGCAGCTGAGCTCCAGCGGCGTCCCTCGCAGCCGCACGGAAGCTCCGAGGCGACACAGCCTGACCTCGTCAACCGCTCGACGAGGGAGCGCCGTCGGGCGGGAGGCCCGACATCCAGGCCGCCGCCGGCGAGCGCCAAGCCTGCGCCGCCCGCTTCGAGCGCGCCGGACTGCGCCGCGACCGCGATCCCGTCGCTCAGCCCGCTGACGATGGTCACGCCGCTCGCGGACAGTCCGCGGCCGAGGCTACGGGCCATCTCCGCACCGTAGTCGCTGGCCTTGTGACTGCCGACGACCGCCACGGCGGGCCTCCGCAAGAGCTCGCCTAACCTGCCCGGACCTCCGAGCACGTAGAGCATCGGCGGAGCCCCGCATGAGCGCAGCGCGCTGGGGTAGCCGGCGTCATGCCGGCAGACCGTCCCGACGCCGTCGCCTCGCGGGATCTCGGCTGAGTCGAAGCGCAGGTAATCGGACCTCAAAGTCGCCCTCCGCCTGCCCGCGAGCGCATGCATCAGCCGCTCATCGTCGAGCACCAGCAGCTCCATCAGACGCGTGACGTCGATGCATCTGTAGTCGAGACCGACGCTGAGGCGGGCGAGCAGCCAGCTTCGACGCAGACAGTCCTCGCAGGCGGGCTCGGGGTCGTCCGCGCGCCGGCTCATGCAGCTCGCCGGCCACCGAGCGTTGCCTCCGGGCGCAGGGCGAGCGCGCCACCGAGATCCTGCGAGCGGACGCGGTCGCTGCCGTTCAGGTCGGCGATGGTGCGCGCGACGCGCAGCACGCGGTGCTGTCCGCGAACGCTCAGCAGGCCCTGCTCGCGCGCGCTTGCCATCATCGAGTCGCACCTCGCGTCCAGCCGGATGTGCCTGCGCAGCACGGACGCATCCATGTGGGCGTTCAGCGCGATCCCCTCGACGCCCAAGCGCGCGGCCTGCCGCTCCCGCGCTTCGATGACGCGCTCGAGTGCGCCCCTCGAGCAGGTCAATGGCGTTTCGCCGAGCGTGTCGGGTGCCTCTCGGACGAGCGGCGGCAATAGATCGATGCGGTCGACGAGCGGACCGCTCAGCCGGCGCCGATGCCTCGCGAGCTCGGTTTCGGTGCAGCCGCATCTGTCCCCCTGTCCGGCATGGCCGCACGGGCAGGGGTTGGTGGCTGCGACGAGCATGAACCGCGCCGGATAGACGGCCGCGTGGCGCGCCCTGGCGATCGCGACCCGTCCCTCCTCCAACGGCTGGCGCAGGGCATCCAGCGTCGAGCGCGCGAACTCGGAGAGCTCGTCCAGGAACAGGACGCCGTTGTGGGCGAGGACGACCTCGCCGACAGATCGCCGCTGTCCGCCCCCGATCAGCCCGGCGGTCGTTATCGAGTGGTGGGGTGCGCGGAAGGGCCTTCTCCTGACCAGCTCCAGTGGCGCGCTCCCAAGGATGCTCCGGATGCGCGTCACCTCGATCGCCTCCTCGTCGCTCAGCAGCGGGAGGATCGAGGGGAGCCGCTGGGCGAGCATCGTCTTGCCGGTCCCCGGTGGTCCGCTCAGGAGGCTGTTGTGCCCGCCCGCCGCCGCGATGACGAGGGCACGAACTGCATGATGCTGGCCGCGCACGTCCGCGAGGTCCGGTGGCGGGGCTTGGCGTCCGGCAGCGAGCAGCGGGCGCGACACCGGTTCTCGTAAGCGGTCCGCGCTGCCGCCGCTGAGGACGCGCACGGCGCTGCTCAAGCGCTCGGCGACCGGTACCTCGAGTCCCTCGACCAGCCTCGCCTCCCGGGCGCGGGCCGGCGCAACGACGAGTGCCGTCAGACCGCGCTCGCGGGCAGCCTGCGCAACGGCGAGGGTGCCGTCGCATGCCCGCAGCTCACCACTGAGCGCAAGCTCTCCGAACAGGGCGTGGGTGTCGAGGCGCTCGCTGGGAAGCTGGCCGCTCGCGGCGAGGAGGGCGCATCCGAGTGCGAGGTCAAGGCCCGGTCCCGCCTTGGGGACGTCCCCGGGGGCCAGATTTGCGGTGATCCTCCTGCCAGGGAACTCGAACCCCGAGTTGAGGATCGCCGTGCGAACGCGCTCGCGCGCCTCACGGACCGCAGCGTCGGCGAGGCCCACGATCGTGAAGGCGGGCAGGCCGGGTCGGACGTCCACCTCGACCGTGACGTGCCGCGTGTGTAGCCCCTCGATCGTGAAGGTATGTGCGCGAGCCAGCATCGCGTTGCCTCCTGTCGCCGTTGCGCCGTACGGGATCGCAAGCTAGGCGGCACAGGGGATGGGACGCTCGGCCGGCCCTTCGGCTTCGGCGAGCTGGGGCGCCCGCCCCCGACGCGCTCGTGTCGGGGGCGGCGGTCGCCGGCGGGCTAGTAACCCGCCGGGTGGCGGACGACGTACCCCGAGGTCGAGGTCATGCTGCTCGACCAGCGGGAGCCGCCTTCCTGCTGGGCGACCGTGTCGAAGCGCCTACCGTCGACGATCATGTAGACGTGTTCGGCGTTCGCGTAGATCGTGATGTGGCTGCCGGGGCCCGGTTCGCCGTAGGACTCGAAGCCGGTCGAGTCGAGCGGTGAGCTGAGCAGACCTCCGCCGTGCAGCGCGTACGACACCGAACCTGAGCAGTCGTAGCCCGCAGACTGGAAGGAGCCGTGCCCGCCGCCCCACTGGTAGGGCCTGGTGGCGATTTCTTCGCCGGCGGCGATCACCCTCGCAACCACGCTCGACGACCCTTCGCCACCGCCGGTGCTGCTCGTTGCGCCGCCTTCCGAGCCTTCGCTGGAGCCGCCTTCGGAGTGTTCGTGCACGATCGCCGAGGCGGGCGGCTTCAGTTCGGGCTCGCTGCCTATGCCGAGAAGGGCCCACGTTTCGGCGCCCACGACACCGTCGACGTTGAGCCCGTGACGCGCCTGCAGTCGGCGCACCGCCGCCTCGGTCGCCGGTCCGAATTCGCCGTCGGGCGTCATGCCCAGCGCATGTTGCAGGCGTGCGACAGCGTTCCCTCCGACCGCGGTCGCTGCTTCTCCGGAACCGGAAGCTTCGTTTGCCACAGCGATCTTCGCGACGGCGTCGCCGGACGGCTGAGGCTTGGACGGGGCCGGCACTGCGGAGGGAGGAGGCGTCAGCGTTTCCTCGCCGCTCACGCCGATCACGCTCCACGTCTGAGGACCGACGACGCCGTCCACGGAGAGCCCGTGTCGGGCTTGGAGCCGTCGCACCGCGGCCTCGGTTTCGGGGCCGAACTGACCGTCCCCGGAGAGCTTGAGGGCCGACTGCAGACGCGAGACCGCCGCGCCGAGGGACTGTTCCGCAGACTGCTTGGACTTGGTGGCGCCTTCAGATTCGCGTTCGCCGCCTGGCGCCGCGGAGCTCGATTCGCCGGCGCTCCCGGATTGCGGTGTGCTCTGCGAGCTGGGTTCGGGTTCCGAGGTGAGGATTGCGGGCACGGTCGAGGCCTGACTCGTCGACGTCGCTTCTCCGGGAACCTCGCTCTGCACGCTCGCGAACGCCTTCACCGTCGCGTTGCCGCGCAATGCGGCCAGGGTCTGTGGCCCGACGACGCCATCGGCGGAGAGTCCCCTGCTCGACTGGAAGGCCCGCACAGCTTCTTCGGTTTCGGGGCCGAAGACCCCATCGACGTGCACGGCGCCAAGCGCCTGCTGAAGGAGCTTCACGTGCCGGCCTTCAGCTCCCGAGCTGAGCACGATGACGTGTTCAGTGGTGGTCGGCGGTTCGGGATTGGCGGAGCCGCCGTTGACCGACGACTGCCCGCTGGCGAGTGTCGAGGCGGGGCCGACGGAAAGAGCCGCGAGCGCTCCTATGGAGACACGCTTGGCACGGGAGCCGGCCGGCACGAAGCGCAGCTCGGCGGCGCGTCTACGCGCGCGTGAGCGGCCCAGGGAGAGCTGCCAAAGCTCCGACTCGGCCAGGTCGCGGGCCTCGCGCACGCGCGCCCCCGTGTCGATCAGCGCCGAGGCAGGTGCGACGGTGCTCGCGCTGCGGCGGGCGCGTCCATGCCCGGCACGCCCGCGGCGGGCGCGTGAACGCTCGAGTGAGGCCATCCAGGGGTCATCAACAGCAAGATCACGCGGGAATCCCGGCATCCGAAGGCGTCCTTTCGTCATTGCTTGGCGCCTACGGGGTTAGCTGTCGGGCTCGCGTAACCGTCTACGCTACGCCACAGTTGTGGCGATTCGCCCCCGCAGCCGTGGCTGCATTGGGTCCCCCGCTCCGCCACCCCATGAGGTGAAGGACTCGGCACGAACGGGCGGCAAACTAACAGATCTGTTTGCAAGATGCGTTACAGGGGAAGGGATGCAAGGTTTTTTGCCGACGACGCGGCCTCGCGCGGAACCGCGAAGACCTACGCGCCGTAGTACACGCGCTGGTATGTTCGCTGGGCGATGAAGAAGCAGCCTGTCGACCTTCGCGTGCTCCTTTCACTGTTGGCGCTCGTGCTGCTCGCCGGCGGTATCACGTTGATCGCGGTTGGCTCCTCCGCCTCGTCGAAGAAGCAGGCGGCCGCCCAGCAGAGCGGCTTCGACGCATCCGGGCTGCTGACGCCTGTGGCCGCCGCACCGCCGCTGGCGCTGCACAACTACCTCGGCCAGCCGGTGGACATCCGGTCCTACCAGGGCGAGGTCGTGCTGGTCACGTTCCTCTACACGCACTGCCCGGACGTCTGCCCGCTGATCGCCTCCAACCTGAGGGTGGCCCAGAACCTGATGCCCGCGGCGGTGCGATCGAAACTGGCGATCATCGTGGTGTCGGTCGACCCCAAGGGGGACACTCCCAAGGCCGTCGCGGCATTCCTCGCTCGCCATCAGGTGACGGGCCGCATGCAGTACCTCGTCGGCTCGGCCCGCGAACTGGGCCCGGTGTGGCAGGCATGGGGCGTCGGCTCGGAACGAGACGCGACCAAACCGGAATTCATCAACCACTCGGGACTCGTTTACGGGATCACCGGCTCCGGCAAGCGGTTGACGATCTACGCGTCCAACTTCCAGCCGGCCGAAATCGCCCACGACGTCCCGCTGCTGGCCGTTCGCTGAGGACCCCGGTGCTGCGTGGACGGCTGCGACCCGCCGCCTGGGGGCTCGCCGTGCTCGCCGCGATCGCCCTGCTCGCGATCGTCGGCCTGGCTTCGAAGCACTCACCGGCCGCCGGTCGTCCCGCACCGTCACTTCCGACGGAACATCTGGCCGGACCGCCGGTTCCATCTTTCAACGCTGGCGGCCGTTCGAAGATCGTGGTCTTCTGGGCGAGCTGGTGCGAACCGTGCGTGCAGGAGGCGCCGGCCGTGCGGCGCGTCTCTCAGAGCGCGACCGGCCGCGGTCGCGTGATCGGCGTGGACTGGAACGACTCCCTGTCGGGGGCGCGGTCCTTCATCAAGAGCCAGTCGTGGACGTTCCCCAATGTTCGCGACGGGGAAGGGACGGTGGGAAGCGCCTACCGGCTGATCGGCCTGCCGACCACGTTCATCGTGGATTCGCACGGCCACATCCGGGCGATGCTGTCGGGACCGCAGAGCGAAGGCTCGCTCACGCGAGCGCTCGGCGCGAACGGCGGAAGCTGACGCGAGCGCTCGGCCCGGGCGCGCTCGCGCCCGACCGCTCGGTGGCGGTAGGATGGATGCCTCGCTCGCCTGGGCCTTTGTGGCTTGCTCTCGACCCGACGCGTGGGCTTAGACATACGAGAGCTCGCCCGAACGGAGTGGCGTCTTATGCCAGCCGACACGGTCCATCTCAGAGGGGGCGAGCTGAACGCCGCCTTGGCGAGCGCGGTCGTCGGGATCTACCGCGCGCATCTCGGCCGGGGACCCAGCAGCGCCTGCACCCTTCACAGCG
>DATMQX010000174.1:0-2944 GCA_035567055.1 Solirubrobacteraceae bacterium | reverse complement strand
TCCGGCGTCGCCGCCGCGGTCCGCGCAGTCGCCCTCGAGGCCGATGCAGGCACTCAGGAACCTGGCCCATGATGGTTACATGGATCACATGGAGCCGGATCCGAGTGCCGGGCGACTGCTCGTAGCGACGCCGCTGCTCGGGGATCCGAACTTCAAGCGCGCGGTCGTGCTGATCGTGGAGCACGAGGAAACCGAAGGCACCCTCGGCGTGGTGCTGAACCGGCCGACGAAGATCCCGGTCGGTCAGGTGCTCGAGCAGTGGACGGAGCTGATCACGGACCCTTCTGTGCTGTTCCGCGGCGGTCCGGTCGCGCAGAACAGCGCGCTCGCCCTCGCCATGGTCCCCGGCAAGGAGGAGCCGCTCGGCTGGCGCGCGCTCGACGGCGCGCCGGCGCTGGCCCGGCTGGGCCTGCTCGACCTGGACGCGCCGCCCCGGCTGCTGGCGCCCGCTATCCAGTCGCTGCGCGTCTACGCCGGCTACGCGGGCTGGTCACCCGGGCAGCTCGAGGCCGAGATCGACGAGGGCGCCTGGTTCGTGCTCCCGGCCGAGCCCGGTGACATCTTCGCCGCCGATCCAGAGCACCTGTGGCGCGCGGTCCTGCAGCGCCAGGAAGGCGACATGGCCTTCCTCGCCACGTACCCGGAAGACCCCGGCCTCAACTAGCCGCGGTGATCCGTCTCTTTCACTGGTGACGTACCCGTCGGGTTACCTTAAGGGTGTGATCCGAACGCCCGATCAACGGGTCCGCGTCTTCGTCAGCTCGACGCTGGGGGAACTGGCACCCGAGCGGCGGGCGGTGACCTCCGCCATCACGCAGATGCGACTGACGCCCGTCCTGTTCGAGCTCGGGGCGAGGCCTTACGCGCCGCGAGACCTGTACCGTGCCTACCTGAAGCAGAGCGACGTTTTCGTCGGGGTCTATGCCGAGTCCTACGGATGGATCGCTCCCGGCATGGAGGTCTCCGGCCTGGAGGACGAGTACCGCCTGGCGGCGGACATGCCCCGGCTGATCTACATGAAGGAGACGGCGCGGCGTGACCCGCGGCTAACGAGCTTTCTCACGGCGATCGAGGCCGAGGCAGTGGTCTCCTACCGGCGCTTCAAGGATGCCGATGAGCTGGCTTCGCTGGTCGCCGACGACCTGGCGCTGCTGCTGACGGAGCGTTTCGTCGGCCCGCCCGCTGCGCCGCCCGTCGCGCCGCTTCCCGCGCCGCGCTGGCCGCTGGTCGACCGGGTGGAGGAGATGCAGGTGGTCACCGGCCTGCTGGGGCAGGCTCAGGTCGGCCTGGTCACGCTGACGGGGCCGGGCGGCGTCGGCAAGACCTCCCTTGCCCTCGCTGTCGCGCACGCCGTCGCCGGCCAGTTCGCGGACGGCGCCGTGTTCGTGTCGCTCGAGACGCTCACCGACGTCTCCCTGATCCGCCAGACCGTCGCCCAGCAGCTTCACATCCAGGTCTTGCCTGGTCAGCAGCTTGAGGAGAGCCTGCTCGCCTTCTTCGCTCCGCGCCAGATGCTCGTGCTCGTTGACAACGTCGAGCGGCTGCTGCTGGCGGCGGCGCCGCTCGCCGAGCAGATCCTGGAGCGGGCGCCCGGGCTGAAAGTGCTCGCCACCAGCCGTGAACCGCTGCGGATCCGTGGCGAGCGAGTCGTGGCCGTCGCGCCGCTCGCGCTGCCGGACGCGACTGCCCTCGTTGACCTGGACATCCTCGCCGCAGTTCCAGCGGTCGCCTTCTTCCTTACCTGCGCGCGCGAGGCCCGGTCCGACTTCAGGCTGACGGAAACCAACGCGGCCGCCGTGGCCGAGATCTGCCGCCGCCTGGACGGGTTGCCGCTGGCGCTCCAGCTCGCGGCCGCTCGCCTGACCGTGCTGCCGCCCGAGGCCCTGCTCGCGCGGCTGGAGCGCCGCCTGCCGTTGCTGACGCGCGGCCCGCGAGACCTGCCAGAACGGCAGCAGACGCTGCGTGCGGCCATCGGCTGGAGCTATGACATGCTCGGGGCGGCCGAGCAGCGCCTGTTCCGCCAGCTCGGGGTGTTCGTCGGCGGGTTCACGCTCGAGGCGGTGGAAGCGCTCATCGCCGGTGGCCCAGACGACCTCGACCCGCTCGAGGCGATCAGCACCCTAGTCGGCCAGAGCGTCGTGGGTGTCCAGCCACCGGATGAGGGCACCCCGCGTTACCGGATGCTGGAGACGATCCGCGAGTTCGCCCTCGAGCGGCTGGAAACGGCCGGAGAGGCGCCGCAGGCGCGCCGCCTCCACGCCGAGTACTTCCGCGACCTGGCCGAGCGCGACGAGCCGATGCTGCTGGGGACGACCAGGCAGCGCACCTCGATGGCGCAGCTCGAGCGCGCTCACGACAACATGCGCGCCGCCCTTGCCTGGAGCGTGAGTCCTGACGGGGAGCTGGCGGTCGGCGTCGCGCTGGCGGGCGCGCTCGGCTGGTTCTGGCTTATGTCGGGCCGCCTCCAGGAGGCCCAGTCCTGGTCCACCCAGTTCCTGGCACGGCGGGGCGACGGCGACGACGGCCTGGCGTGGGCCAAGGTGCTCCACGGGGCGGCGCTGCAGCTGTGGGGACTCGGCGACCTTTCGCAGGCCGAGGCGAGCGAGGAATCGGCCATCGCGATATTCCGCTCGGCCGGTGAGCGACGCTGGCTCAGCTACGGGCTCGCCTTGCTGGCGCGGGTGCGCACGGGCCAGGCGCGCCTGGCAGAGGCGCGATCGCTGCTCGAAGAGGCGCGTGCCGTGTGGCGCCAGGTCGCGGTGACCTACGGGCAGCCGTTCGATGCCTACCTGCGCTATTACCTGGGCAGCGCCGCCCTCGTCCGGGGCGACCTCGGCACGGCCCGCACGCATCTCGAAGCAAGTCTCCGCGACCTCGAGGCCGCTGAAGACGACCTAGCCCGCGGGGTGGTGCTCGGAAGCCTCGGCGTGCTCGCCGCGCAGCG
>DATMQX010000173.1:0-2102 GCA_035567055.1 Solirubrobacteraceae bacterium | reverse complement strand
GAGTTGGGGACGGAATCTGCGCCCTTACCAGAGCGCACCGCCCCACCCGTTCTAGAGCGCACGGCCCCACCCGGCGCTGACGCGCCGACCTCCCCACAGGGTGGGGAGGTGAACCTGGCCGGGTGGGCGGAGGTGCTCGAGAAGTTGAATCGCACTGTGCGCGCCGCTTATCTCGATGCGCAGCCTGAGGTCGATGGGACGCTGCTGGTGTTGTGGTTTCGGTATGGCTTTCATCACAAGAAGGCGCAGGAGCAGTCGACGCAGCTGATGCCGCACGTGCGCGCGTGGCTGGGTGACGGCGTAAAGGTGGACTTCCGCCTGAGGGACGGCGACCCGGCGAAAGCGGCTCCTAAGGCAAGCAGCCCCGAGGACGACCCATTCGTGCGGGAGGTGGTGCGCCGGTTTGACGGCCGCGTCACGAGGGTGAAGGAGGTGTCCGAGTGAAGGACCCGATGAAGATGCTGCGCCAGGTCCAGCAGATGCAGGACAAGATGAGCAAGGTGCAAGCGGAGCTGGAGACGGACACGGTCGAGGCGAGCGCGGGTGGAGGCGCGGTTCGCGTGGTGGCGAGCGGCACGCAGAAGCTCGTCTCGGTGACGATCGACCCCGAGGCCGCGTCCGACACCGAGATGCTGCAGGACCTCGTGGTCGCAGCCGTGAACGAGGCGATGGAAAAGTCGAAACAGCTCGCGGCGTCGAAGATGCAGGCGGTGGCGTCCGGCCTCGGACTTCCACCCGGCCTCCTCTAGTCGATAGCGATGCCGCAGCTGCCCGAGCCGCTGGAACGGCTCATCCAGGAGCTCTCGCGACTGCCGGGCATCGGACCCAAGACGGCGCAGCGGCTCGCCTTCCACCTGCTGCGCGCGGACAGCCAGCGCGCCGCCTCGCTCGCGCAGGCGATCGAGGAGGTGAAGGCACGCATCGGCTACTGCGAGCGCTGCTACAACATCGCCGAAGGCAGCCTCTGCTGGATCTGCCTCTCACCGCGGCGCGACGCCACGCTCCTCTGCGTGGTGGAGTCGCCGCTTGATGTGCTGGCGATCGAGCGGACGTCCGAGTTCAGCGGCCTCTACTTCGTGCTGCAGGGCGTGATCTCGCCGATCGACGGGATCGGGCCCGAGCAGATCCACGTGCCGCAACTGCTCGACCGCGTGCGAGAGGAAGGAGTGTTGGAGGTGATCGTCGCGACCGACGCGGACATCGAGGGCGAGGCGACGGCGCTCTACCTGCAGCGCGCGCTGGAACCACTGGGAACAAAAGTGACCAGGCCCGCGCACGGGCTGCCGGTGGGAGGCGACCTCGAGTACGCCGATGAGCTGACCCTTGCGCGCGCGATGTCGGGCCGGCGGGCCTTCTGAATTGTCGAGTCCCGGACTCTCGGCACGCCCGGCGCTGTTGTTCGACCTCGACGGCACGCTCGTGGACAGCGTGTACCAGCATGTGCTGGCGTGGCGCGACGCGCTGCACGAGGAGGGCCTGGACCTTTCGGTGTGGCGGATCCATCGCCGGATCGGTATGAGCGGCGGCCTGTTCCTGAAGGCGCTGGAGCGGGAGCTGGGGATGAGCCTGGACGAAAGCCGGGCGGATCGCCTGCGGCAGTCACACGCGCGCGGTTTGTTGGGACGGCTGGACCAGATCCGCCCACTGCCCGGCGCGCGCGAGCTGCTCATGACGCTGTCGTCGATGCGCGTGCCCTGGGCGATCGCCACGAGCGGGGCGGCGCCGACGGCCGGCCCGACCATCGCGATGCTCGGGGTACCCGAAGGCACGCCGATCGTGACGCGCGACCAGGTCGCCTACGCGAAGCCGAACCCGGACCTGTTCCTCGCCGCGGCCGAGCGGCTGGGCGTGCCGCCGGGCGACTGTTTTGTCGTCGGCGACAGCATCTGGGACCTGCTCGCCGCCCAACGGGCCGGCGCGCTTGGCGTCGGGCTGCTCTCCGGGGGCTACGGTCGGGAGGAGCTGGAGCAGTCGGGGGCGTACCGGGTGTACGAGGACCCGGCCGATCTCCTGGCGCACCTCGACGAGCTCGGCGTCCGGGCCGGCTCTTAGGTCGCCTTGCAAAGGCGGGCTGGAGACCGGTACAATTCGCGGGTTGTCCT
>DATMQX010000172.1:0-7214 GCA_035567055.1 Solirubrobacteraceae bacterium | reverse complement strand
ACAAGCAGCGCCAGGGGTGATCGGCTAGTGGCACGCATCGCGGGGGTCAACCTGCCGCTCAACAAGCGCTCGGAGATCGGCCTGACCTATATCTACGGGATCGGCCGCTCGACGGCGAACAAGATCCTGAGCGACGTCGGGGTCAGCCCCGACACCTACGTACGCGATCTCACCGAGGACGAGGTGGGCAAGCTGCGCGACGCGATCGACGAGAACCTCACGGTCGAGGGAGACCTCCGCCGCGAGCGCTCGCAGGACATCAAAAGACTGCAGGAGATCGGCTGCTACCGGGGCCTGCGCCACCGCCGGGGCCTCCCCGTTCGCGGGCAGAAGACAAAGACCAACGCACGCACGCGCAAGGGCCCGAAGCGGATGCAGGTCGCGGGCAAGAAGAAAGCGGGTAAGAAGTAGTGCCTCCAGCCCCTAAACGCGCCCGTGGCCGACGCAAGCCCAAAAAGAACATCCCGATCGGGCAAGCTCACATCAAGACCTCCTTCAACAACACGATCGTCTCGCTGACCGACACGGCAGGCAACGTGATCGCGTGGGAGTCAGCCGGCGGCGCCGGCTTCAAGGGGTCGCGCAAGTCGACCCCCTTCGCTGCGCAGGTCACCGCCGACGCGGCGGCCCGCAAGGGCCTCGAGCAGGGGCTGCAGAAGGTCGAGGTCTACGTCAAGGGTCCCGGCTCCGGTCGTGAGACCGCGATCCGCTCGCTCCAGGCGGCCGGTCTTGAGGTCACGGGCGTCAAGGACGTGACCCCGCAGGCCCACAATGGCTGTCGCCCGCGCAAGCGGCGGAGGGTGTAGTCCGCATGGCGCGTGAAACCGGCCCGCAGTGCAAGCAGTGTCGCCGCGAGGGCCAGAAGCTGTTCCTCAAGGGCGAGCGTTGCCTGACGGACAAGTGCGGCGTCGAGCGCCGCTCCTACCCGCCGGGCGAGCACGGACGAGGACGCATGAAACAGAGCGAGTACCGCGTGCAGCTGCGCGAGAAGCAGAAGGCTCGCCGCTATTACGGCGTGCTGGAGCGCCAGTTCCACGGCTATTACGAAAAGGCCTCCCGCCAGCCCGGGATCACAGGCGAGAACCTGCTCGCGCTGCTCGAGTGCCGGCTGGACAACGTCCTCGTGCGGCTCGGCTTCGCGGCCTCCCGCCGGCAGGCGCGCCAGCTGATCCGCCATGGCCACTGGACCGTGAACGGGCGCAGGGTGGACATTCCCAGCTATCAGGTGCGGCCGGGCGACGTGGTGGCCATCAAGGCCGAGACGCCGGCGACACAGGTGGTGAGGGACGCCACCGAGCTCACCGGACAGATTCCCGCGTGGCTGCAGGCCGATCACGAGTCCCTCACTGCCAAGGTGCTGCGCAAGCCGGAGCGACGCGAGGTCGCCGCGCCGGTGCAGGAGCAGCTCATCGTCGAGCTGTACTCGAAGTAACAGGCAATTTTCCCGCGTCGCTGCCCGCGTGGCCGCGACGACTCAGAGCCGGCGTCCGAAACGACGCCGGTGCGACACCAAAACGACGTTAGGACTCTGATGCTCGACTTCCAAATCCCCCGGATCACAAGCGAGTCCGTGGAGCAGAACCGTGGCACGTTCACCATCGAGCCACTCGACCGCGGATTCGGCTACACGTTCGGCAACTCGCTGCGGCGCGTTTTGCTCTCATCCCTCGCCGGCGCCGCCGTCACCAGCGTCCGCATCGAGGGCGTGGCGCACGAGTTCTCCACGATCCCGGGCGTCAAGGAGGATGTGACGGACATCGTCCTGAACCTGAAGGGCGTGGTCTGCCGCATGCACTCCGACGCGAGCGAGGTCGAGGCACCGCTGGTCGTGACCGGGCCCGGCGAGATCACCGCCAAGGACATCGACCTGCCGGCCGGCGTCGAGATCCTCAACCCCGACCTGCACATCGCCACGCTGGAGAAGAAAACCAAGCTCGAGCTCTACATGACGATCGGCCGCGGCCGCGGCTACCGCCCGGCCGAGGAGAACAAGTCCGCCGACCAGCCGATCGGCGTGATCCCGATCGACTCGATCTTCTCGCCCGTCCGCCGTGTCGCCTATGCGGTCGAGCAGGCGCGTGTCGGCCAGAAGACGGACTTCGACAAGCTGACCCTCGACATCGAGACCGACGGTTCCATCGACCCGCAGGCGGCGCTGCGCGAGGCCGCCGAGCTGCTGATCTCCCAGCTGGCGATCTTCACCGACGCCGACCGCATCCAGGAGCTGCGAGCCGCGCCCGGCGGCCAGCTCGACGGCCACGGCCTCGCGGTCGGAGGCGGCGGCGCGCCGGCGCTGCAGGGAGAGGAGTTCGGCATCCTGATCGAGGAGCTCGAGCTCGGCGTGCGCTCCTACAACTGTCTGAAGCGCGCCGGCATACAGACGGTCGGCGACCTGATCTCCAAGTCCGAGGCCGAGCTGAACGCGATACCCAACTTCGGCAAAAAGTCGATCGACGAGGTGATCGAGACACTGCACGCGCGAGGCCTGAACCTGCGCCAGGACTGACCAGGACGGCCGCCAGGCGGCGCGATTGTGCGTCCTCGATCGCTCGTGTGCCGGCCGCTCGGCGATCCCGTCGATCGACGATCGGCACACCTCGCTCACCACGTCCTTGCCTCGCTTGCCCATCGACCGCCCTGGTCCCCTAAACTGCCCCAGCCATGCGCCACCAGAAGACGAAAAACAAGCTGAGCCGGGACTCCGCGCATCGCAAGGCGCTGCTCATGAACCTCAGCAAGGAGATCATCGAGCACGAGCGGATCGAAACGACCGCGGCCAAGGCGAAGGCGGTAAAGCCCGAGATCGAGAAGCTGATCACGCTCGCCAAGCGTGGTGACCTACACGCTCGTCGCCAGGCCCTGTCGACCCTCGCGCAGGACAAGTTCGCGGTGCACAGGCTGTTCGAGGAGGTGGCTCCCCGCTACGCGGAGCGGCCGGGCGGGTACACGCGGATTCTGAAGCTCGGCCCGCGGCGCAGCGACGCGACCGAGATGGTCTTCATCGAGCTCGTCTGACCCATCCGGCCGAGCGGATGCCCGCGCTCAGTCGTCGACCTTCTCCTCGGCCTCCTCGGCGCTCTCACCCGCGGCGACGATGTCACCGTCGCTGAACAACACGCCTTTCAGCGCGACCCGCCACTTCGGCGAGCGGCGGTTCAGGTACTCGAGATCCATCGCGAAGTGCTTGAACTCCTCGTGCTGGGCGTTCTGCATGATCGCCCGCGCCTGCGCGTCTGGCTCGACCGAGATGCGCTGCTCGTACCAGCCGATCGCTTCCGCCTCCTCCGTGAGCGAGGCGATCATGCGTGCGAACGTTCGAGTCTCGGCGCTGAGCTCCCCGGCCGGCTCGTGGTATTGGTCGAAGCCCATCGTTGGCCCTCCTGTCGGTGGGGTATCCGGTTCTCCGGCGAGATCGAGGATCGCCGGGCGCGCCCGATGCTACCCACGCTCCTCGCCGGGCCCGTCGCTTGACGGCGGCGCCGCGGGGGGCCCAGCGGTGACGCTGGCACCGAGGCGATGACCACCAAGCTGACGATCGAGTACGACGGCACCGGCTTCGCGGGTTGGGCCCGCCAACCGGGAAAGCGCACCGTCGAGGAGGAGCTCGAGCGGGCGCTGCGGACGGTGCTCGGGGAGCGCGGCCATGACGGTGGGCCGCTGCGGCTGACGGTCGCCGGGCGCACCGACAGCGGGGTGCACGCCTGGGGTCAGGTGGCAAGCTACGCCCACGAGGCAGTCGATCCGCTGCGCCTCAACGGACTGCTCGACGAGGATCTCGCGGTGCTGGCCTCCGAACCGGCTCACGTGACGTTCGACGCCCGTCTCGACGCCATAAGCCGGACCTACTGCTACCGCGTGCTCGCCCGGCGCACCCGCAGCGTCTTCGAGCGTACCCGCGCATTCTGGTCGCCGGGCAGGCTCGACCGTGAGGTGCTCGTCGCATGCGCCCGGGAGATCGTCGGCACGCACGACTTCACGGCCTTCACGCCCGCAGAGACCGAGCACTCCCACTTCCGCAGCCGCGTGGACTCGGCCGAGTGGCTGATCGACGGCGACATCCTCGAGTTCTGGATCGAGGCCGACAAGTTCCTGCGCCACATGAATCGCGTGCTCGTCGGGACGATGCTCGACGTCGCCGCAGGCCGCAGCACCTTCGAGGAGTTCACCAGCCTGCTCGACGGCCGGCCGCGCTCGCATGCGGGCAGGACCGCTCCCGCGCACGGGCTGGCCCTGGCACGCGTCTCCTACCGCGATCGCTGACCAACCGCTCGAACCCCAGATCGGAACACAAGTTCACACGTGCGGCGCGGGCTTCCCCCTATGCTGGAACGGCCATGATGAACGTGCTGCTCACAAACGACGATGGAATCGAGGCTGACGGCCTGCAGGCGATGAGGCGGGCGCTTGTTCAGCTCGACGACGTTCGCCTGGCGGTGATCGCCCCCGACGGCAACCGCTCGGCGATGGCCCGCTCGATCACGACTCGCAGGCCGCTGTGGGTCGCCGAGATGCCCTTCCCCGACGGCACCGTCGGCTATGCGACCGACGGTACGCCCGTCGACTGTGTGCGGCTCGCGAGCCTGGGCCTGATCGAGGGCTTCTCGGCCGACCTCGTGGTGTCTGGCATCAACCATGGCGCCAATCTCGGCGATGACATCACCTACTCGGGCACCGTCGCGGCGGCGCTCGAGGGCGTCGTGCTCGGCCTGCCGGCGATCGCCGTCTCCCAGCAGTCGGGCGCGCGCGCGCTCGACTACCGCTTCGATGGTGGCTTCGACTTCGAAGTTGCGGCCACTTTCGTGGCTCGCCTGGTGGAGCGCATCGAGCAGGTGCCGCTGCCGGCCAAAACGCTGCTCAACATCAACGTGCCCGCCTGCCCGCCGGGCGGCGTGGAGGTGACGAGCCTTGGGAAACGCATCTACCGGGACGAGCTGAAGCTGGAGCGCGAGGAGGAGGGTCGCCGCCGCTACTGGATCTACGGCTCGGACCCCGGCTTCGAGGACGAGCCGGGCACCGATCTCGCGGCCGTCGACGCCGGTCGCGTCGCCGTCACGCCGATCCATTTCGACCTGACCGACCGTCCCAGCCTCGAGGCGCTCAGGCGCTTCGATCTGCAGCGCCTGCTTCCCGTCGCACAAGACGCGAAGTGAGCACGAAGGGCAAGACGGCGCCCTCCACGAAGGGGCCCGCGCGCGGCGCGGGGTCCGCGCGAGGGGCGGCCGCGCAGGCCGAGACGGCGGGCTCGCGCGCTCGGGAGCTGCGGGAGGACCTCGAATACCACGCCTACCGCTACTACGTCCTCGACGATCCCGAGATCGGCGACGACGCGTACGACCGGCTGCTGGACGAACTGCGGGCGATCGAGGCCGAGCACCCGGAGCTCGCCACCGCCGACTCGCCGACACAGCGGGTCGGCGGCGAACCGGTCGGCCGCCTCGAGAAAGTCGCCCACCTCGAGCCGATGCTCTCGCTGGGCAACGTGCGCTCCGCCGAGGAGCTGCGCGCATGGGTCGAGCGCATGCGCGGCCACCTGGCACGAGAGGGCATCTCCGAGCCCCGGTTCGAGTTCGTGGTGGAGCCGAAGATCGACGGGCTCGCGATCAGCCTCGTATATCGCGACGGGGTTCTCGAGCGCGGCGCGACGCGCGGCAACGGCGAGGTCGGCGAGGACGTCACTCACAACCTGCGAACGATCGGCGCCATCCCACTGCACCTGCAGGACGCGCCGCCGCTCGTCGAGGTGCGCGGCGAGGTCTACATGTCGCTGGCGGACTTCACCGCGCTGAACGAGCGCCGGGCCGAAGCCGGCGAGTCGACGTTCATGAACCCCCGCAACTCGGCCGCCGGGACGATCCGCCAGCTCGACCCCGCGGACGCTGCGAAGCGGCCGCTGTCGATCTGGTGCTACCAGGTCGGCGTGACCGAGGGACTCACCTTCCGCACGCACGGCGAGGCCCTCGAGTGGCTGCGTGAGCACAGGTTCCCCGTGAATCGAGGCATCAGGCTGCTCGGGGGCGAGGACGAGGTGATCGCCCAGTGCGAGGACTGGGAGCGGCGCCGCGGCGAGCTCGACTTCGAGATCGACGGCGTAGTCATCAAGGTCAACGACCTCGAGCTGCAGCGCAGGCTCGGCTCGGTCGGGCGTGACCCGCGCTGGGCGGTCGCGTGGAAGTTCCCGCCCACGACCGCCGTCACTCGCCTTGAGAAAGTGATGTGGAACGTCGGCAAGTTCGGCGACATGCGTCCCTACGCGGTGCTCGAGCCGGTCGCCGTGGCGGGGGTGACGATCAAGCTGGCCACGCTGCACAACGAGGAGGACATCCTGCGCAAGGACATCCGCGCGGGGGAGGAGGTGATCGTCGTGCGCGCCGGCGACGTGATCCCCCAGGTGGTCTCACCGGCGCCGCACGTCGTCGAGCAGCGCGAGCGGCCGCCCAAGCCCCATCCACCCGAGCGCTGTCCCTTCTGCAACACGAGGACCGTCAAGCCCGCCGACAGCGTCTTCACGAAGTGTCCCAACCGCGACTGTCCGGCACGTGCCTGGCAGCTGCTCAAGCACTTCGTCTCGCGCGGGGCGATGGACATCGAGGGCCTCGGCGAGAAGCAGGTCGCGCTGCTGCAGGAGCACGGGCTCGCGAGCAGCGCCGCGGACTTCTACCGGCTGAGGACCGAGCAGCTCATCGAGCTCGAAGGCTTCGGCGAGCTGTCCGCCAGGAACCTCGTGGCGGCGATCGAGGCGTCCAAGGAGCGGCCGTTCGCGCGGGTGCTGTTCGCGCTGGGCATCGAGGAGGTCGGTGAGGTCACCGGCCGCAACCTCGCGCAGCGCTTCCGGGACATCGACGCGCTGATGACGGCCTCGCCTGAGGAGATCGCCGAGACCCAGGGCGTGGGGGAGAAGATGGCGAGCTCGATCCGAGCACAGCTCGATGACGAGCGCATGCGAACGCTGATCGCGGAACTTCGCGAGGTGGGGCTGCGCTTCCACGAAGAGGGGCCGCCGCCCTCGGAGGGGCCGCTCGCCGGCAAGACGCTGGTGCTGACCGGCAGCCTGCCCGACTGGTCGCGCGAGGAGGCGACCCAGCGGATCATGGCCGCCGGCGGGCGCGTGACGGGGTCGGTGTCGAAGAACACCGACTACCTCGTGGCCGGCGAGAGCGCGGGCTCGAAGCTGCAGAAGGCCGAGCGGCTGGAGGTGCCCGTGCTCGACGAAGGTG
>DATMQX010000171.1:0-7922 GCA_035567055.1 Solirubrobacteraceae bacterium | reverse complement strand
GGCCTGGTCACCAATGAGCGACCGCCCCACGTCGAGGACCGTCTTCGTGACGTTCGGCTCGTTCATCAGCGGCACCGTGCCGTGGACGAGATCGAGGGTTGAGTGCACCTCGAACTCGCCGTCGGTCTCGCGCAGCAGGTCGCGCAGCCGGCCGAGCGCCTCCTCGCGAAGCGGTGCATTGAAGGTCCTGAGGCTGCCCTTCACAAGGACGCCGCGCGGCACGATGTTCCACGCTCCGTCGCTCCTGACATCGCCGACGGTCGTGTGGCACTGCACGCCGTCCTGCTCGAGCCCTTCGACGACGGTGTGGAGGCGCTCGATGAAGAACGCCTGCGCTGCGAGCACGTTTCCGCGGCGTCCCATCATGCCGCCGTGTCCACCTGGTCCATCGAACCCGATTTCGAACGCGTCGGACCCCGCCCACATCAGGCCGGGTCTCGAGACGACCGTCCCGGACTCGAGGAAGCTCGCGACGTGCAGTCCGATCACCGAGTCCGGATGGTGATTGTCGAGCAGGCCCTTCGCGATCATCGCCTTGGCGCCTTCCACTATCTCTTCCGCCGGTTGAAACACGAACAGGTAGCGCCCGCTGATATCCCAGATGCGGTCGACGAGAGTCCGCGCGACGCCGACCATGATCGCCATGTGAGCGTCGTGGCCGCATGCATGCATCCTTCCGTCTACCCGTGACGAGAACTCGACGCCCGATTCCTCGTGAATGGGCAGCCCGTCGATGTCAGCGCGAAGCATCACCGTCTTGCCCGGCTTGCCTGTGTCGAGCAGGGCGACCACGCCGGTCTCGGTGGGGCAGGGCTTGAGCTCCAGGCCGAGCTGGCGCAGCCGCTCCCCGAGCTGCCGGCTCGTCTCGTGCTCGCTGAAGCTCACCTCCGGGTGGCGGTGGAAATGACGCCTCAGCTCTGTCACCTCGTCGATGACGGACCGGCTCGGCAGCGGCGTCGTCCCCCGTTCGTCCATCAAGGGATCGTCACCAGGTTGTAACCGCGCGCCGTGGCCCGTACGAACCTCTGACCAAGGCCAGGCTCGAGCTCATCGAGCCGCCGCCTCAAGGTAAGCAGCGCCGAGTGGACGGTGGAGTGTGCCGCATTGCTGCGAAAGAGGCCGGCTTCGATCAGGTCGCGGGCGGTGGCCGACTTCGAGCCCTGCGCGAGGAAGAGCACCAGCGCCGTCTGCTGCTGCGTCAGGCGCGCCTCACCGCGGCCGAACTTGACCGTGCGGCCCGTCGGGTCGAACTCCAGGCGACCGAACCGATAGCTGCCCGGCCGGCCGGTTCCGCGTTCGACTAGCCGTGCAGCGAGGTCCGAGTAGATGTGCGCCATGGGCACGTTGCCCTTGACGAAGTAAGAGCTGGCGCCCAGCTCGTAGGCCTTCCGGATGGAAGCCGAGTTCACCTGGGCCGCCGAGAGCACGATCACGGGCAGTCCGGGATGGTGGTGGCGGATCCACTGCAGGAGCTCAAAGCCGGAGTCCTCACCTTCGTCCAGCACCAGGTCGAGCAGGACGGCTGCCACGCGCTCGCGTTCCAGCAGCGCCCTGGCTTCGGGGGCGGACGAGGCCGCGGACGGCCGGTAGCCCAAGTCGTGCAGGTCGATCCTCAATTGCTGCTGCATCGCCGCCTCGTCCTCGACCACCAGCACGGCGGATCCGAGCACCTCGGCCGGCCGGTAGACCTCGAGGCCGGGCGGGAGCGGCGGCAGCCGCACGTCGCGGCCGCGTGCGTGCCCTCGTGCCCGTGCCTTCACTCTTGGGTTTCCCAAGGATTGATATGCACAACTTCTAACAATAATTGGCTGAATGCGAGCAACCTAATACGAAAGGCCCGCTGCATACTCTCTTCCGGTCCTGGCGTCAGTTGGAAAATCAAAGGGGTAACATGGGGATGACTTGGGGAATCAAAGTCCAGCGCGTGGCCTTTGGATTGGCGATCGTCGGTGCTCTAGCCCTCGCGTCGGGCGCGGACTGGGTGAACTGGTGGCTGTGCTTCTTGGGCTTGTAGCCATCTAGGAGTCGGAGTCCCGGCGCTCGCGGGAGCGCCGGATCGCGGGCGGCAGTAGGGCGTATAGATCGGCCCTGTCGATCGCTTTGCTCATGTAGCCCACAACGTCAGGATCGTCGGTTCCTGACGGGAAAACGGGATAGGCGGTGTAGAAGATCACTGGCACCTTCTGCCCGCGCGCCCTCAGCTCGTTGAGCAGGCCCCACCCGTCCATCGGCTCGGGCAGCATCAGGTCGATGATCGCGACCTCGGGCTGATCCGTCTGGGCTTTCTCGAGAGCCTGGTCGGCGTCCTCCGCCATGGAGACCTTGTAGCCGAGCATCCGGAGATCGGTTTCCAGGATCACGCGCCACGCGCGCTCGTCGTCGACGACCAGCACCGTTGAGCCACGCAGATCTTCTGGTGTGGGCGCGATTGGTTTGGGCGGGGTGAACGGCACCGGGTTAGTGTATCGGTGGCAATGCCCAGCTCAGCCCGGCGAGGCGCCCGGTCCCACGCGCCGTCCGTGCGGGCGAAGCTCGCCCCTGCGCCCATAAGGCCGAAGGCGGCTCCGGGCAAGGCCACCCACGGGGTGGGTCCGTCGGCGGCGGCTCTCGTGCACGAGCTCGGCACCTGTGTGACGGAGGCCGACCTTCTGCAGGTGCTGTATCGGGGCCTGCACGCTCGCTTTGGCTACGACGTGATCCTGCTCCACGTCCTCGAACGGGAGGGCTGGTATCGCTCGCTGCCCATCGACTCCGGCGTGCTCCAGGACGTAAGCCGGCTGGTCCTGAGCAAGTCGATGTTCGCCAAGCTCTGGGCCAATCCGCGAACGACCGTGGTGCCAATCGCGTCCAGCAGCCAGGAGCGCGGAAAGGGACCCGGCGTCGGGCGCCATGTCCGGTTCGCGATCTGGGTGCCGGTGAAGCACCAGGGAGAGCTGATCGGCAGCGTCATCTATCAATCGCACCGGAAGCGGCGCGTGCCTGACGCGGAGATCACATTTCTCGACGACGTACATCGCCGCCTTGGCGTCCTGCTCGCCAACGCGTCGCTCAATGAGCTCACTCGGAACCAGGCACGCCGGCTCGAGGCGCTGAACAGCATCGGCCGTGCCATGGCGTCGACCCTCGACGAGGCGAGCGTGCTGACCGGGCTGCTCACCACGCTTCGGGAGCTGCTCCCGGTCGACGCGCTCGAGATGGTGGCGATGCTGGACGACGGCTCAGAGCAGGTCCGGCTGATGCACGTCGAAGCCGATTCGGCCCCGACCGCGCGACTGCTTCCACCGCGATCCCCGGTGCTTGCCTCGGCTCGCGCCGTATTCCGCGACTCGAAGCCGGTCCTCGTTCACAAGCCCTCGTCGTCGCTGTGGGTGCCGATCAAGGAGGGCGGCGTGGTGCGCGGTGCGCTGGGGATTCGGTCCTCGCGACAGTTTGCATACGAGGACTCGACGGCGGCCTTCATCGAGCTCGTGTCAGACGAGGCCACGCTTGCGCTTCGCAACGCCCGGAGCTACGAAGCACTCGAGGACCAGAGGCGACGGCTGGAGCTGGTCAACTCGATCGGGCGCCGTCTCGCCTCGAGCCTCGACAAATGGTCGATCATGCGCACCCTGCGCGAGGAGCTCGCGACCTTCATGAAGTTCGACGGCTTCATCCTCGCCACGATCACGCAGACTCCCGATGGCCCGGTCGCGGAGGGCTACCAGTACGTCGCGGGCGTCGAGGAGGTTGTGCCGCCGGTCGCGCTGGCGGTCACGGGGCCGTCACGCGAGGCCTACGAAACGGGTAAGCCGGTGCTCGTCCGCAGCTCGCCGTGGGCGCGCAGCTTCGAGCGCAAGGACCTCGAGCATGAGGGGTGGACCGTCGGCCGGGGCGCGGCCGTGTTCGTATCAGGACCTCCGACCGACCGGCGGCTGGTGTCTCGTTCCTTCGTTTGGGTCCCGGTGCTTAGCGGCGACCGCATCACCGCAATGCTCTCGCTCCAGTCGTATCACGAAGGAGCCTTCGACGACTGGCACGTCAAGCTGCTCCAGGACGTGGCCGCGCACGTGAGCCTGGCCCTCGCAAACGCCGACCACTTCGCCCAGGCGCAGGCTGAGCGGGCGCGCCTGGAAGCGCTCCACGTCCTCGAGATGGGCGTCGCCGGCGCATCCGACGAGCACCAGATCGCGGACGCGATCTTCTCTGTCGTGAGCGAATACCTGGACGCGACCCACATGGTCCTTGCGTACCTCGACGTGGCAGGCGACATGGCCGGGTTCATCGGCGAGCGAGGTGGGGACGTGGTCGCCGTAGGGCCGGTGCCGATGGCGGACGCGCCGTTCTTCAGCAGGATGATCGAGCAGGGCGGGCAGGTGATGGACGTCGGCGCGGCGGAGCCGAGGGACCTCGAAGGCCCGATCGGCGCCTACTTGTTCAGCCGGTCGCCGAGCCACGTGGTCTGGGTCCCGATCACGCAGTACGACCGGGTCGTGGCGGGATTCATCGCGATGCGCAACGATGGCGGACGGTTTCAGCCCACCCACCTGAAGCTCCTGGAAACCGCGGCGCCTGTGGTCGGCATCGCGTTGCGGACCATGCGCCTGCACCACGCCAACGAGCTCGCGCTCGCCCAGTCCGTGCGCATCCAGGAGCTGGCGGCGCTCGCCGGCCACGAGCTCATGAGCGTCGTGGCAAACATCGCCGAGCAGGCGAGAACGATGCTCGAATGTGCGGGCGCGGTGTGCTGGGCGTTCGACATCGAGGGTCGGATCAGCGGCACCCGGGGGAGTGGCGACTCGGCCGCGGAGCAGGTCCTCTCCTGGGCCGGCCTCAGCTCCGAGGAGAGCTGGCGAGACGCGCCGGCAGGCCTGGTCAGCGGAACCACGCACGGACAGGCATGGAGCTTGATCCCGCTTTGGTACGGCGACCGGCTCGTCGGCGCGATCGGCTCGGTACACGCGTCGACGCATCTGGCCGAACCGACGTCAGCCGCGCTTGATTTTGCGCGGCACGCAGCGGTTGCGATCGAGAACTCGCGCCTTGTCGCCGAGACGCGAGGCCGCATCCGCACCCTGGAAGCGGTGGCGGCCTTCGCCAAGCTGAACCCGACCGAGCCCGAGCGTGCCCGTTCGGAGATGGGTCGGCTGGTGAGCGACGCCCTCGCGGGTTCGTCCGGCCAGCTGTGGCTGCTGGAAGACGGCCAGCTGGTCCGCCGCTCCGACGATAGCGCAGACACGCCAAGGGTCCCGGTGAGCGACAGCACGCAGCTGCTCAAGGCGGTGTCGTCACCCGCCGGCAGCCGCCGGCTCCGCGCGCTGCTCGACCTGCTCGGCGCCCCGGCCGACGCGTTTGCCATCCCGATCCAGGTCGAGGGGGGTCTCGCCGGGCTGCTCGTAGCGAGGATGACGGGAGGCGGAGCTGAGACACGGCGCCTCGGCGCAGTCCTCGCCGGCCAGGCGGCCGTGCTGATCGGTCAGCTCGAGCTCGTCGACGCGCTGGATCGCGAGCGCCGCATGATGAACGCGATCCTCCGTCACTCGCCGGTGGGCGTGATGCTCGAGGACGCCGGCGGTCGCATCGTGTACGCGAACCCGGAGGTCGAGTCCATCTACAACCTGCAGGCGTCCGCGATGCCGGGCCGGAAGCCGGCCGAGATCTACTCGGCGGCCGGTGCGATCCTGAGCGAGAACGGGGAGGCGGACGGCACGCTCGAGCTGCACATGCACGATCCGGACCGGACGGTTCACGTGCGCCGCGTCGTCATCCCGGGTCTCGAAGGTGAGCCCGCCGGCATCCTGACCCTGCACGAGGACGTGACCGCGCAGCGCATTGCGCTGGAGGCGAAGGACCTGATGCTGCGGGCCATCGGGCATGAGGTGCGCAGCCCGGCCGCCGCGATGAAGAACACTCTCGCCGGGATCATGCAGTGGGACAACACCATCGATGCGACCGGCCGCCGCGAGCTGCTCCAGGAGGCCTACGAGTCCTCTGACCGGCTGCTCAGCCTGGTCGAAAGCCAGCTCATCATCGCCAAGCTCGAGACGAGGCACTTCGAGCCCAGCCCCGAACCGGTGGAGCTCGGCCCGGCGCTCGATGGCGTCATGGGCGTGCTGATGCACCGCTACCAGGAGCGGTCGGCGGCGGTGAAGGTCAGCCTGCCTGCCGGCCTCACGGCCGCGTTCTGCGAGCCGACCCACCTTGGGCAGGTCCTGACCAACCTGATAGGGAACGCGCTCGAGTACACCGAGTCGACCGTGGTCGTCGAGGCCCGGCAGCTGAACCGCGGCTGGCTCGAGATCACGGTCGCCGACCTCGGCCAGGGCCTTCCGGCGGCGAGCCTGGAATCGCTCTTCGAGAAGACGGGCCCGGCTGGGCGGAACCGCTCGCAAGGGGGGCTCGGGCTCGGCCTCTATCTGTGCCGCCTCGTCGTGGAGAGATCGTTCGGAGGGCGCATCTGGGTCGCCTCCAGCGACCGGAATGGAACCACGTTCAAGTTCACGGTGCCCGCGAGAACTCGTCCCTAAATAGGCATGTCTCCCTTCCCCCGCAGGGGGAAGGTGGCCCGACGCGAAGCGGCTGGTCGGATGGGGGGTGGACCAACTCGCAAGACAACTCGACTGCTCTACCGTTAAGCAGGCAATGAATGCCGGCGCGCCGATGTGGGTGAGGGTGGGCGGCGGCATGGAGTCGATTCCCGATCACCTGCGCCATGGGCCCGCCGACCCCGATTTCCCGCCACCGGGCGGCCCGTGGATGCCGCTGAGGGTGGGTGGCCGCCTCGTGGGTTGGGCCGACGACGGCGGGCTCGGGCTGGCGCGACGGTGCGCCGAGCTCGGCCAGGCCATGGTCGACGAGCACCGCGCTCACCTGCTGGGACGGCTCGGCCACAAGCTTCGCTCGGCGGTCCTCGCCCTGCAGGAATCGGCGCGGCAGGCGGCGTTCGGCCGGCCGGAGATGCTGGAGGCCGTTTACGAGCAGGCGCAGGAGGTTGGACGGCGCGCCGCCGCCCTCGAAGCCGCCGCGGTGCAGTCGAAAGATGGTGCGCGGGGAGTAGTGCTCGGCGCCGTGCTCAACCTGGCCACCCCGTCGGCCGCGCGCGACCTGCCCGCCAACGCGGTCGTCGTGGGCTCTGAGCCGGCGCTGGTCGAGGCCTTCACGCGCGCCCAGGACTGGCTCGGGCCGGACGGGCTGAGCATCGCGGCCGAGGCCCTCGGCTCGTGGTGGAAGGTGCGCATCGACGCAGCCCAGCCCCGGCGGACGATGGCCGTGCCCGAGATGGGCGAGCCGCTGCTGCGCCTGATCGTCGACACGCATCTCGACGGGTGGCTCGACGCCACCAGGCGCGACGGCGCCGACATCTATCTACCAGCTCAGAGACTTCGCTGATGCTGCGCGCGCACCGTCCTCGCTAGTGGCGGCCGTCCATCGAGTAGTCGCGCCCAACCCGGGCCCGTACACGGGTCCCGGGACCAACACCTGGATCGTCGAGGCGGGCCCGGTGCTTGTCGTGATCGACCCCGGCCCCGATGATGAGGGTCACCTGGCCGCGCTCAACTCTCGGATCGGCGGCGCGACGGTCGGGGTGGTGCTCGTCACGCACTCGCATCCCGATCACCTGCCACTGGCCGAGCGTCTTGCCTCCGCGCACCATGCCTCCGTGCTGCGTTATCCCGGGCTCGGCGACGAGGAGGTCGTGCGCGTGGGCACGCTGAACGTGACCGCCTTACACACCCCTGGGCACAGCGCCGATCACCTGTGCTTCTGGCTCGCGGGCGACCGGGCGCTGTTCACCGGTGACCTCATTCTCGGGCGCGGGAGCTCGATGGTCACCTACCCGGAAGGTGACGTGGCCGCCTACCTGCGCTCGCTCGACAGGGTGGCCGCGCTGAAGCCGCGCATCCTCTTTCCCGGCCATTGGGATCCGGTCGAGGACGCGATGGAGA
>DATMQX010000170.1:0-7925 GCA_035567055.1 Solirubrobacteraceae bacterium | reverse complement strand
GACGGGAAGGGCGGCCGCGACCAGTGGACCGGCGAAGGCGCCCAGTGACTGGGCGACGACGATCACCTCGGCGACTCGAGGGACGGCGGAGACGACGGCCGCTGCGTGATCGCTCGGTCGAGCAGTGCGATCGTGGAGAGGCAGCGGCGGGGCTATGGCGTCACATCCGAGCGCGTTCAGCGCCTCGATCGTCGCGGCGTAGATGCGGGGATCGGCGCCGACGCCGGGAATCAGGACGAAGGTGGCCATGCGGGGAGTCTCGCAACAGGCTCAGCGACTCGGCAGCGCTCGTCGGATCGGCGCCAAGGTGGGAACGGGATCGTTGCCGAGGAAGTCGACGATCGTCGCTGCGGGCTCAAGTGAACGAGAGTCGCTTCTCGCGTTCGTCCGCAACGAGTTCGCGGCTGACGGGCGTCTCGATCGCGTCAACCGCGTACAGCCGCCACTCGCCCGGCACGCCCTTCAGCTCGCGTGTGCCGAGGTCGCTGAATGAGATGCCCGAGCCTACGACGAGATCCTTGACGGTGCTCGACACGACGACCTCGTTGGCGCTCGCGAGCGCCCCGATGCGAGCCCCGATGTTGATGGCCATGCCCGCCACGTCGTCCCCGACGAGTTCACACTCGCCCGTGTGAAGGCCCGAGCGCAGCTCTATGCCCAGAGACTGCACCGCGTCCGTAACCGCCTGGGCACAGCGGATCCCGCGTGCGGGTCCGTCGAATGTGGCCAAAAAGCCGTCGCCCATCGTCTTGATCTCGCGACCCCGGTGGCGCTCGAGCTCGGCTCGCATGAGCTCATCGTGAAGGGACACAACCCCGCGCCAGCGAGCGTCGCCGAGCGACGCCGCGCGCTCCGTCGAGCCGACGATGTCGGTGAACATCACCGTCGTGAGCACGCGATCGGACACGGGCGCGTGGCGGGCGCCCGTGAGGAATTCCTCGACCTCCTCGGCGTAGCCCTCGGCGTCGCCGTAAAAGGGGATGTGGTCCATTCCGGGCAACACGACGAGCCGCGCACCGTGAATGTGCTCGGCGAGGTAGCGTGCGCCCTCGACGGGGAGGAACTCATCGGCTCGGTGCAACACGAGCGTCGGCACTCGGATGCTCGGCAGGAGGTCCCGCACGTCGGTTTCGATGACCATCTGGATCAGGGTTTGGGCCATCTTCGGACTCGCCGCCGAACGTTCGAAGATGCCACGGCCGATGCGCTCGCGCTCGTTGTCCCTGCTCGGCGCCATGTAGGCAAGCGTGCGACCCTCACCCCAATGCTCGGCCGCCGCCCGCACGGTGTGGATCACGTCGACCCAGCGCTGACCGCTGGGGTTGTCCTCCGGATCGTCTACCCCGGTGGGGAAGGTGCCGCACAGGACGAGTGCGCGCGTGCGCTCCGGATAGGTCGCCGCGAACATGACGCTCATTGGCCCGCCCTCGGAGAGTCCGAATAGGGCGGCGCGCTCTGAGCCGGCGGCGTCCATCACGGCGCGCACGTCGTCCATGCGGTCCTCCAGCGACGCCGGACCGGCGACGGGGTCAGAGAGGCCGGTGCCGCGCTTGTCGAACAGGATCAGCCGCGAGAACGAGGCGAGCTTCTCCAGGAAGCGAGCGATCCGGGGGTCGGCCCATTGAAGATCGAGGTGGGAGACGAAGCCCGGCACGAACACAAGGTCGATCGGACCGTCGCCGACGATCTGATAGGCGATGTTGACGTCGCCGCTCGCCGCGTACCTCGTCTGGGGAGGCATGGATGCTCAGGCTACACCGATGCGCGGGCCGTCCGCCGCCGCGTGCCGAAACCAGCAACCCAATCACGCGCGGGTGAGCGCCTCTACGATGCGGGTGGGACACTTCGTCCGATGTCCAACCAGATCACAGGACGGGGAGAGCGAGACGTTGTCGAACCAGGAGGCCCTCGGCTGTTTCAAGAGCTGTCGGACAGGTTGATCAAGCCGAGGCCCGATGATGGCGCAGACCGTTGACATTCAGGGCGTGGACGAGCTTCTCGCTCGCGGAGCACAGCTTGTCGAGGTCCTCCCCCGCGAGGAGTACGACGAACTGCACCTCCCCGGCGCCACGAATCTGCCACTGAAGGAGCTCGATTCCGAACGCGCCGGTCAACTCGACCGGGAGCGTCCGGTGATCGTCTACTGCTGGGACGCATTGTGCGACATGAGTCCTCGAGCAGCCACCCGGCTGGCTGAACTCGGATTCGAGGCCTACGACTACGACCTCAGTAAGGTCGATTGGATGGCCCACGGCCGTCCGATGGAGGGTGAGGCGGCGGACCGTCCCACGGCCCTCACCTATGTCCGCCACGACGTTGCGACCTGCCGGATCGATGACCACGCCGAGGATGTCCGCCGGCAAATCGAGTCGAGCCCTTACGGATTCGCCCTGGCCCTCGCCGACGGTGTCGTGCTTGGCCGCGTCCGGCGCTCGCGCCTGGAGGGAGTTCCCGGCGATACCTGTGTCGAGCGGCTGATGGAGCTCGGACCGTCAACGACCCGGCCGCACACCGATCCCGACGAGCTGGCCGGCAAACTACGGCGAAGCGGCTCCAGCACCGCGATCCTCACGACGCCGGAGGCCGTACTCATCGGCGTCGTTCGCACGGCCGACCTGCATCGCTAGCCTACCGACACCGCTGATCCGGCGAAACGCGTTCGCCCGGCCCGCGGATCCGGCCCTCCAACAGGGACGGAGAGGGAGGGATTCGAACCCTCGAACGAGGTTGACCCCCGTTACGCGATTTCCAGTCGCGCCCGTTCAACCGCTCCGGCACCTCTCCAGGCGCTCCATCTCGGCGCGCACTCTAGGCTACGACACCGGCGCGCCCGCCGTTGGTAGGCTCCCGTACGTGCTCATCGCGACCAGCGAAGCCTTCAGCAAGACGTTCGGCCTGATCGTCACGTTCGGGGGCATCGGCCTGATCGTCAACATCATCATCGTCTACATCGCGATCCAGATCCGCGGCGAGCGCCGCCAGAACCAGGAGCTCCTCTCCTCGCGCCGGCCACCCGAGGGCTGATCTCCAACCGCGCGCGGCGGCTTGAGGCGAACCGAAGCGGATCGCTAGATGATGTAGACGGGCGTGCCCACCGGCGAGTGGCCGTAGAGATCGATGACGTCGGGGATGCGCATGCGCACGCACCCGTGCGAGGCGTCGTGACCGATGCTCGAGTACTCGCTCGGATCGATCCCGTGTATGCCCGCGCCGCCTTCGAACGACATGAAGCGAGCCTTCAACGGATCTCCCGGGCCGGGCGGGACCACCGTCCCGGCGAGCGCGCCGGCCCATGCTTTTTTCGGCACGTACCACGGCGGGTTGACCTGCTCCCATTCGATTTTGTGCAGGCCCGCAGGTGTTTCGAGTCCTTCCATTCCCACCGCGATTTCATACGTTTTCGCAAGTTTCAGGTGGTCGTAGAAGCGCAGCCGGAAGCTGGCCCGGTCGATCACTATGTAAGCCGGATAGCGCGCTGCAAGCTGCGATGTCGTCACGGCGGGCTTGATGTCGTGGACGGGCACGATCACCGTCCTGCTCGGCGTCTGCCCGACGAGCGCCCGGTCGATCGCCGCGCCCAGCTGCGCGTAGCTAACCGTCCTGCCGTCCTGCCCAGGCACCAGGTTCAGCCCACTGGCACTCCCCGTCACCGTCGCGTCACGCGGAGGGCGTGTCACGGCTGAGCGGACCTTTGCGGCCAGCGATCGGGTCGCGCTGTGCGAATAGCTCACCGCCAGGGGTATCTGACGCGAGACGCTTCCCCCCGTCAGCCCGCGGAACGTGCGAGTGAGGATCGACCCTTCCCTGCTCGCGTTGACCGCCTGTTCGACCATCCTCGTGACGTCGACCCTCACCCCGGCTTCGCGGGGGCCCAGCACCCACCTCTGCGAGCCCGACCGCACCGTCACCGGCCGAGCGAGCGCCACGGCGAGCTCTCGCCGCAGCTTCGCCCTCGCGGCCGCCGCATGCAGGCCGCCGACGGACACGCCGTCGATCCTGACGCCGTTGGCGATCACATCACGGCGCGAGTGATCGTAGATATACGTGGCCGCCGCCAGCACGAGCAGGATCGCCACGCCGATCGCGGCGAGAATCGGGATGCGGCTGCGGCGCCGAAGCACCGCGAGGGGACGATCTGGCGTAGGTGCGGCCACCTGAACCTCACACGACCTCGCTGAGTCGGAATCGCGAAATCCGAGTGTACCCGCCGCCGGGGCGCTGCAAGCCGGGTTGCCGGCCTCGCCCAGCCTCAGGATGGCTGGGGTGCTCCGTCGGGCGGCGGCCCGTCGGATGTGCTCGCACCGGACCTCGCCGCCTCGGCGTGCTCTTCCTCGCGCGCGCGGCGGTACTCGTCCACGACGATGTTCGTGATCTCTTCAACCGAGGTCTCGGAGGTCGGCCGGTCGAGCGTGATCCTGCCGTCCTGGATCATGTTCACGCGGTCGCACGCCTCGAAGACCTGCACGTAGTTGTGGAGGATCATGATGATCGAGACGCGCCCCTCCTCCTTCAGGCGGGCCACCAGGTCGAGGATCTGCGCCCCCTCCTTCACGCCCATCGCCGCGAGCGGCTCGTCGAGCAGGATGATGTCGGAGTCGGAGTTGACGGTCCTCGCGACGGCGATCGCCTGCCGCTGGCCGCCGGAGAGCCGCGCGACCGCCACGTCGATGCGGGGGATGTTGATGCCGATGCCGTCGAGCGCCTGCCGCGCCTCGCGCTTCATCTCCCGGTTGTTCAGCAGCGGCACCGGCCGCATCACTCGCTCGCGGCGCAGGAACATGTTGTGGTAGACGGACAGTTCGTCGATCAGCGCCAGGTCCTGATAGACGGTGTCGATGCCTTTCGCCCGCGCGTCGTCCACGCTTTTCGGTTCGTACGGCTGCCCGTGCAGGAACATGCGCCCCGAGTCCTGCTTCTGAAAGCCCGAGATGATCTTGATCAACGTGGACTTGCCCGCGCCGTTGTCGCCGAGCAGGCCGAGCACCTCGCCTTTTTTCAGGTGGAGGCTGACGTCGCGCAGCGCCGTGACCGGACCGAAGCGCTTTGCGATGTGCTCGACGCGGAGGACGTCGTCCGACGCCTCGGTCGGCGCCGTGGCCACCTGCGGCTGCGTGTTGGGCGGGTCAGCCACTGCCCTGGCCCCTGCGCACTCGGCCGACATAGACGTTCGCCGTCATCGCCACGATGATCGCCAGCCCGGTGTAGAACAGCAGGTAGTTGGCGTTCACGCCCTGCAGAACGAGCCCCTCCTTGAGGATCCCCAGGAACAGAGCGCCGATCAGCGCCCCCACCACCGTGCCCGACCCTCCCGTGAGCAGGGTGCCCCCGATGACTCCGGCGGCGACAGCCAGGAACAGGATTTCGTTGGCCCCTGCCGGATCCGGCTGCACGGTGGCCGCGCGGACGGCCTCGAAGATCCCCACGAGCCCGGCGAGCGTCGCGCAGAGCACGTAGTTGCGGATCATCACGAGCTTCACCCGCACGCCGGCCTCGGCGGCCCCCAGCTTGTTCGAGCCGATCGCCACGGTGTAGAGGCCCCAACGGGTGAACGTCAGCACCACCTGCAGAATGCCGACGATGACGAGCGCCCAGATCAGCTCCGAGTAGGTACCACCACCGAAGATTTTCGCGAACGTGCTGATGTGATTGACCTGTTCGGGCAGCGTCACTGCATGGCCGTTGACGATGTGCGTGACGTTCTGGGTCGTCGTGTGCAGCGACGCGCCCGGAGTCGCGACCGGCGTGCCTTTGGAGACGATCAGCGCCAGCCCCTCGAAGGTGAACAGCATCGCGAGCGTCGCCACGAAGGAGTTGATGCCGATCACCGCCACGAAGAACCCGTTCACCGCGCCCACCGCGGCGCACATCAGCAGCGCGACGATCACGGCGGGGACGAGCGGCAGCCCGACCGACGTGTTCATCTTGAAGAAGAGGATCGGCGCGAACAGGTACATCGCGCCGATCGACAGGTCGATCTCGCCGAGGATCATCACGAACACCTCGCCCGCCGCCAGGATCGCGAACGGCGCGAAGTACGGCAGCAGCGTCTTGAAGTTCGTTCCCGTGAAGAAGCTGCTCGTGTTGGCAGCGAAGTAGATCGCCGTCACGACCGTGACGACGATGATGCTGCCCTCGCGAAGCGAGATGACTCGTTGCAGCACCGCCTTCCACCCGGGACGGTGCCCGCCGGCGTCCGCCGGGCTCTGGGGGCCCCGTCCGGGGCCCCCAGCCGCAGGCTCGTGGGCTACGCTCGCCACGAGAGCTCCGCGCCGTCCCGTTATCCCTAGGCCACCACCGTGACGGCCGAGGACGTTCCCTCGTAGCGGGTTTTCGTTTTGAGGTACGGCGCAACCGTTTCTTTGTTCAGGAACTTCAGGCCGGTGTCCGTTTCGGCCAGCCCGGTCAGCGTTCCCGAGACCTTGTACAAGAACAGCTGCTGCACCGGCAAAAAGCCCTGCAGGTAGGGCTGCTGATCGATCGTGAATTCGATGTTGCCTTCGGACAGCAGTTTCTGGGTCGCTTCGGTGAGATCGAAACCGCCGGCCTTGACGCCTTTGGCGGCCAGCCCGTTCTTCTGCATGACTTTCGCGAGGCTTTCCGTGCTACCGCCGTCCACCGCGTACATCCCCTTCGTGTTGGTGTGACCGAGCCAGTAGGCGTTGATCGTCGATTCCTCCGCCGGCACCGCGGCGCCGGTGGCCACCGTGTGGATCGTGATCGGCTTGCCCGATGCCTTGATCGCCTTTTCGGCGCCTTCGATCCGCGGCTGCAGGTTCGCCGACCCGGGCGTCGCGATGAACAGGGCGACGTCGCCGGACGGGACCGCCGCCACGATCCGCTTGCCCATTTCTTCACCGGCCTTTTTGAGGTCCTGGCCGATGTAGACGAGCCTGGCGTTGCCCGGCGCGTCCGCGTTGTAGGCCACCACCGGGATGCCGGCCTTGATCGCCGCTTCCACGGGCGCGTTGAACGCGTGCAGGTCGATCAGCGCGACCGCGATCCCATCAGCGCCGCTGGTCACCGCGCTGTTCAGCGCGTTGACCATCTGGTTGACGTTGCTGCTTTCCGAACCGGTCCACTGGTAGGAGCAGCCGTACAGCTTGCACGCGTCGGCCGCGCCGTATTGCGTCGGCGTGAAGAACGGGTTGGTCGTGACGTGGTTGACGAACACGAATTTGTAGTTCTTGTGTTTGCCGAACACGCTTTCCGAGCCGCCGCCGCTGCTCGAGGCGCTGGACCCACACGCGTTCAGGATCGTCCCAACCGAGCCGGCCGCAACGCCGGTCAGTGCCGTGCGCCTCAGAAACGCGCGCCGGTCGAAGCCCGGTCTGGCTGTCTTCGAACCATCGGGATGGTCGATGGTCCCCAAGGCTTCGTGGACCTGGTCGCTGTCTGACATTCCGTCCTCCTATCCGCCTGATTTGCAGATCTGCGCACATGCTATTCGACGTAGGGTCTACCTTCCCGCTTATCGCGGCCTCAGTCAATACCCTCGAGATATGGCCGCAGACGGTGCCTCACAAGAGCAGCCGGGCCGGCACCGGCCCGACGCCAGCGGCGACCAAGCCGAACAGACCCATCCCGCCGAACGCTTCGGCGTGGTCGACGTCGCGCGGTACGTCAAAGACGACGGCCGCGCGCTCCTGATCTACAGGCGCGTGGAGGACGGCGAGACGTGAGCGAGCTCCGCTTCAACGAGCTGCGGGGCGAGGAGGTCGTCTACGCGATCCACCGGCAGGAGCGCACGTTCCTACCGTCACGCGAGCATTGCCCGCTGGACCCCACGCGCCCCGGGGGACCTCAGACGGAGATCCCCTTCCCGTCGTTTGAGATCGCCGTGTTCGACAACCGCTTCCCGGCCTTCGAGTCGCCCGTCGGCGCGGCCGAGGTGGTCGTCTACACCGACCAGCACGACGGCTCGTTCG
>DATMQX010000169.1:0-20889 GCA_035567055.1 Solirubrobacteraceae bacterium | reverse complement strand
CGCTTCGACGGCTTCGACGGACTCGTCGATCCGTTCGAGCACCTTCATGCCGTCGTGATCGCGCGGAAGCTCGCCGCCCACCGCGGCCCCACCGAGAACGATCGGGATGTCCGGGTGGCTGGAGCGCAGGTCACGGAGCGCTATCTCCACCTCGTTCGCAGTCGTGGCCGCCGTGGCTCCCAACACGAGCAGGTCGGGAGACCGGCTCTCGACCATGCTCCGCAGGCGCTCCGCTGAGAGGTCGGTGTCGAAGATCGTCTGATAACCCGCCGCCGCCAGCTGGTCGTGAACCATCTGCAGACCCAACGTGTGCTCGTCGCCTTCGACGCCCGCGAGCAGTACCCGCTCGCGGGTTGGCTCAGTGCCGCCGATCATGTAGCGGTAGAGCGTCGCCAGGACCCGCCTCGTGATACCGGTGGCCCGATGCTCGCGCTCGATGTCGATCTCTCCGCTCTGGCAAAGCAGCGCGACGCGACGCAGCGCGGGAGCGATGACCTCGGCGTGCAGCTTCGTCGGCGCGATGCCGTCTTCGATTGCGATTGCGATCGCGCCCTCCGCCATCTCGGCATCGCCACGCTGCAGAGCGGTCACATAGGTCTCGAGGGTGCTCTCGACGAGCGCTGTCGGGTCGGCTCGCATCTGCTCGCGGGCGTCCGGGCCGGACTCGCCGAGGACTTCCAGGAACGCGTCGAGCAGCACGGGGTCGAAGTGGCGGCCGCGCTGTTCGCGCATCATCTGGATCGCATCCTCGACGGAGAAGGCCTTGCGGTACACGCGGTCGCTCGTGAGCGCGTCGAAGACGTCTGCCACGGCGACGATTCTGCCCTCGATCGGGATTTCCTCGCCTTTCAGGCCACGCGGGTATCCGGTTCCGTCCCACTTCTCCTGATGGCTGAGCGCGATCGTCGCCGCGAGGTCGAGGATGGAGGACGAGGACCCGCGAACCAACCTGTGACCCTCCTCCGCGTGGGTCTCGACGATCGCCCGCTCCTGGGGCGTCAGCGGCCCGGGCTTGAGAAGGATCGCGTCTGGAATCGCGACCTTGCCGACGTCGTGTAGCGGCGCGGCGTGCTTGAGCCTCTCGCAGAACTCCGGATCCATGCCGATGTGCTCGGCCAGCAGCGTCGAGAAGCGACCGATGCGCTCGATGTGCGCGCCGGTGTCCTCGTCCCTGAACTCGACCGCCATCGACAGTCGTCGCACCGTCTCGGCCTGCGCGATCTCGAGCTCGGACAGTGCGCGTTTGAGCTCGCTCGAGCGACCGTCTATCTCCTGTTCGAGCGCGACGCGCTTGCCTTCGCCGAAGTGCCACCCAAACGTGGCGGCTGCCGCGGCGAGCACGACCACGCATCCTGCGACGAGCAACGATGCTCCCGCCGCCACTGCTCCGGCGGCGGCCGCGATGGCCAGGACTGCCCAGGGCAGCGTCGTCCACACCGGATGCCGCCGCCGTGGCGACTCCGTGTCAACCCGCCCACGATGCGGCGGCCCGTTATTGGACGACGTGCTCAGTCGATCGATGTTATTCACGCGAACGACGCCCGAATCCGCTCTCGTACGTTTGTCCAGTCCCGGTCGTGATGGGGCCACCCCACGTTTCGCGGGCCTGCGTAGGCTGACTGGGGTTGCACCGTGCACTGAAGGCTCTCGCGTCCTGGATCTGTCTCCGGTTCGACCCGCGCGGTGGGGGTCTTGACGACGCAGGCGGGCCGGTAGACATATGGCCGAGACCCCTCCTAGTGTCCAGCCTGAAGCTGGGTGAGGTTGATGGCGTTCAGCGGAGGCGACACCGTCACGGCCTGGTTCCACCGGTCGAAGGCGATGTGCCCGCCGCCCGCGCCGCCGCGGGCGATCTCGAGCGGAAACGGCTTGCCGGTCGCGGCGACGTAGAGCACGCCCCCCTTTGCGAGGTCGTTGACCGGAACGACCTTGTGGCCACTCACCGTCGTGGCGGCTCCCTTCGCGAGCGTGCCATGGCTCGCGAGCGTCGTGTCGATGATCTTGCGCAGGTCGGTGAGTGCGGAGATCGGGGCGAATTGGCCGGCCGTTGCAGGGGCCTTCAGCCACTTGCCCTGGAACAGCTGCGCCGCCGCCGGACCGCCGATGCGGCGGTAGAAGGCGGGGCTGCCTTTGATGTAGACCGTGCCGCCGAGCGTGATCAGCTCAAAGGTCACTCCGTTCTGGGTGATGCGTCCGCGACCGCCCTTGCCCGCGAGCAACTGCATGTCCAGCGAGAGCGGCGCCCCTTCGACGATCGCTCCAGATATGTGAACCGACGCCGCTTCGTCTGCAGCCGCTTTGGCGGCGGCCACGATCTCGGCCGGCGATTTCGATGCGATCCCATTCCCGGCGGAGGAGGAGCTGCCGCAACCGGCGAGCGCCGCGCCGAGGAGAGCCAGCCCAAGCGCCGAACCTGCGAGGAGCGGAAGGCGGGGACGCATGGGACGCAGACTGTAGCTGCCGTCCCGGTCGGCTCCGCCAGCCTGCGAGGCACGGCTGTTGCGCGCCGGCGCCGCTAGTCCTGAGCTTCTCCCGCCGGTCCATCGTGGCGATGTCCTCGGCCCTTGGCGCCGTCGGCTGGCGGCGACGCTTCGCCTACACCGGAAGGCTCGCTGCCCGGCGAAGCCTGCGCGTTAGCGGGCGAAGAGGCGATTAGCGCGCTTGCCGCAGCGGCAGCCGCGACCTTCAGCGTGCCGGCCGCTGCCGCGCTGGCGATGTCGCCTCTCGCGGCGAGCGCGTCGACCCTTGCACCGAACCCGGAGAGCTGTCGCGCCGCCGCGCTGGGGTCGCGGGACGCGACAGCGTCCAGGAGCGCTTCGGTACGGCGCGAGATCGCGTGCGCCGCTCTGGCGTCGATGAGCCCCTGCTGCTGATCGGCGAGCGTGAGCGCGCTCAGCGCGGCGGCCGTCGCCGACGCGTCCAAGGCGACGCTTGGCGGAGATGCCCGTGGGGAGCTCACAGCGGATGCGCTCGCAGCGGCTGCGCGCCCAGCCGTGACGGGGCGCTTCGGTTCGGTCGCCGCCACGCGCGACGGGGCCTGCGCCGACGCCCGAGCCCCAACTCGCCCGGAACGCCCGGCCGGGCCGTGGTCGAGCGCGAGTATGACCAGGACGGCGCCCAACAGTGCGAGGAGCGCCGGCGCGGCGATCCAGCGGCGCTTCGCCCACCGCGGGCTGATGACCGTCACATTGGCGCGCGCACGCGTGGTCGGCGTCGCAGGGCCCGTATTCGCGCGCGCACGCGCGGTCGGCGTCGCAGGGCCCTTGGTCAGGGCGGCGCACAGCTCCTCTGCGTGTGTGCAGCGATCGCGTGGGTCCTTCGCGAGGCACCTCAACACGATGGCGTCGAGCGCCGGTGAGACCTCGGGGCGCCATCGCGAGGGCGCCTGCGGCGGTCGGGTGAGGTGCTGATGGACGAGGGCGGCGGCCGAATCTGCGACGAACGGCGGTCGACCCGTGAGCATCTCGTACAGCAGACAGCCGAGGCCGTAGAGATCGGAGCGGGCGTCAACCGGCCCGCCCTCGGCCTGCTCTGGCGACAGGTAGCCGGCCGTGCCGACGACGGTGGACGCGCGCGTAAGCGATGTTGCAGCGAGCGCCCGGGCGATCCCGAAGTCCAGCACCTTGACCTGTCCGTTCTCGCCCAGCATCACGTTGCCCGGCTTGACGTCGCGGTGCACGATCCCGCGAACGTGGGCCGCGCCCAGCGCGTGGGAGACCCTTACGGCGATCTCCACGGCCTGCTCGATGGAGATCGGGCCCTCGCGCATGAGCGCCGCGAGCGTCTTGCCCGACACGCGCTCCATGACGATGAAGCGCGCGTCGTCATCGACGCCGCTGTCGAAGATGGCGACGACGTTGCGGTGGCTGAGCGAAGCGGCCGCCCGCGCCTCCCGATCGAAGCGCTCGACGAACACACGATCCTCGACCAGCTCCGCCGCGAGCACCTTGATCGCCACCTCCCGGCCGAGAGTCCGGTCCCACCCAGAGAACACGCTGCTCATGCCGCCACGCCCGAGCAGCGCGGCGACCTCATAGCGTCCGACGAGGATGTCGCCCGTTTCAAGCACGTGCAGGTCTGCCCTTTGCCCACGGAGGCGTCCCACTAACCGTAGAACGCTCCGCCTGGCGCGTGATCACGCTCCTCGCGCTGCGCGGCTAGGCGAGCCGCGTGCATTGCACCGACGTCCACACCGGCCGAAAGCCCAGCCGTGCGTAGAGGTTCTTGGGTCGGTCCTCGTCGTCCGCGCAGATCCAGAGCTCACGAACCTCGCCCGCAGCATCGATCGCCGCGCGCGTGATGGCAGTCCCCCGGCCTGCCCCCCGATGCTCCGGATGCACGTACACGTGAGTGATCTCGGACCCGTCGCCGTCACGTACGAGCTGGGTGAAGGCGACGGGCACACCGCCCTCATACATCGCGAGGACCCTCGCGCGACGGGTCTCCGCCACCTCGCGCGCCTGCGAGAAGTAGCCGGTCGCATCCTGGTCGGGGAAGTCCTCCCGGTGCCATCCGATGCGCAGCTCGTTCACGGCGTCGTAGGGGACCTCCTCGATGCGGGGGTCCTCGATGGCCGGCCGCGCGCCCTCGTGGCACATCCACAGCAGCCGCATCGTGACCCAGCCCCTGCCCTCGAAGCCCGCTCGCAGCCGCTCTGTCGGCACCAGCAGCTCGAAGTCGATGCGTCGGTGCGCAAGCTCGTCAAGGGCCGTGTCGGCGAAGGACTCGAGCTCATCGACTCCCCACCCCGGGTCCTCCTCGACACGTACCACGTTGTAGTCCCAATAGCTCGGGTATCGCGTCGCTCGCACCACCGTGCCATGGCTCCACGGCTCGATCACGTCACACACGGCGGCATGAGCGCTGTGGTGCCACGCCCGTGCGCGGGCGGCCGCGTCGACGTCGGGTGCTTCGGCGATCGTCACACCCGCAGCGTAGGCGAGTCTCACGTGCACCGGCAAGCACAGGTGAGGGTTCGCAGCGGGCGTCGCAGAGAACCAGCCCGGCGCACGGACGGCTGCCCTATCTGGCCCCAACTTGTCGTCCTTTCGGGACGCCCAAACCCCCCGTTCCGCGTTCGAAAAGGGCAGCTTTGAGGAAGGAAAACAACGGCGGTCCAGTCGCGGCCGTTCGCGCTTGGGCTGGCACCGGGGGCCGTCGAGGTTCGGAGCGTGATCGCTCGCATCGGCACCGGTATCGCCCCGCTTGACCCCTGCCCCTCATCTTGCACTCCCGACCACACGCCGAGCACGTCTCCTATCAGGAAGGCAGCGCTCGCAGGAATGCTCGGAACGCTGGTGTGCCTGCTCGGGGCAGCGCCCGCCGCCGCCAGACCGCAGCGGAACTCGAGCGCGCAGGCTGAGGCCCATACAACCCACCGGATCCCGCTCGCGAACGGCGAGCGCCGTGCGTCATGCGGCCGGACACGAGGAGCGTCGCCACGCTCCGAGACGGGTTGCGCCAGCAGGGCGCCATCGAAGCTGAGCGTCGCCGGTGAAGTGCTCTCGTGGACGGCGACCGCCCCGCACAACCACTACGTGCTCAGGATCAAGGTCCCCGGCGCGGCGCCCACCTACACGATCCTTGTTGGCACCACCGCCACGCCGGCGGCGCATCCCGGGCTGACCGTCGGCTACGAGGTCCGGGCCCGCGCACGGCGGATCTGGTCGAACGAGATCTGGATCACCTACCCGCCTCGAGCTGCGGAAGCCGGCCGCAAGGCAAGTGAAGACGCTCGACTGGAGACGAAGGAAACCGTCGAAAGGGAGACCAGGGAAGCGGCCGAAGGGGCGGCGAGAGCCAGGACGAAGGAAAAGTCCGAACACGAAGCTCCGGGCAAGGCCGAACGCGAAGCAACGGAAAAAGCTGAACGCGAAGCCAAAGAAAGAGCCGAACGGGAAGCAAGGGAAAAAGCTGAACGCGAAGCGCGAGAAAAAGCCGAACGCGAAGCCAAAGAACGAGCCGAACGCGAAGCCAAAGAACGGGCCGAACGGGAAGCGAAAGAAAAAGCCGAACGCGAAGCAAAGGAACGCGCCGAACGGGAAGCGCGGGAAAGAGCCGAACGTGAAGCAAAAGAACGGGCCGAACGCGAAGCCAGGGAAAAAGCCGAACGGGAAACGCGGGAACGCGAAGAAGCAGAACACAAAGGCGGGCTGACGTTCACGCCGACGGTGATCCCGCTGTCGGCGCCGGAGATCCCGAACAGCGGTCGCGGTCTGTACGACTGGATGGGCGAACACTCGATGACGCCCGCCGGCTGGCCGCTCGTCGACTACTACCTGCGCGACGAACTCAGCTGGGCAAGGGACCTCGAGCCGAGCAGAGGCGTCTACCCGTTCCTGACGACGCCGGGCGTGATCGACTCCGCACTCGCCAAGGCGGCCGCGAAAGGCGGCAAGCTCCGCTTCAGGGTGATGGCGTGGATGGGCAGCGGCTCGCCCCGCTACCCCTCCTACATTCCGACGCTGTCTAGCGGCGGCTACACGTTCCCCGACTGGAACAGCGAAGGCTGGCTGACAGCGTGGGAAAACCTCTGGAAAGCCCTCGGGCAGAAGTACGGCCAGGACCCTCGCGTCGGCGAGATCGACACCTCCGGCTATGGGGCGTGGGGCGAGTGGCACATGTGCCCGTCGAGCTGCGTCAACACCACGGGCAGCCACATCACAACGGTGAACGGCGTCCGAATGGTCGCGGCAGTCGTCAGAGCGTTCCCCAAAGCGCACGTCGTGCTCGGCACCAGCGCGGCGATCAAAGACGAATCGCCGCTGCAGCCGCCGCTCATGCCGGCGATCATCAAAGCGTTCCCGACCGTCGGGTTCCACATGGACAACTTCGGGGCGGTCGCGCCGGCGGACGGAAACAACCTGGCGTACGCCAAGCCTGGCGCCGCCGTGGCGAGCACGGAAATCTGGGAACGGTGGAAGACGGCGCCGGTCGTCGCCGAGTGGTGGAACCAGAGCAACGCGACGCTCGCCACCGCGAAGCAATCCGAGGAAGAATTCCACGTCGGCCTGATCGGCTCGGGCAACAACCCGTCGCAGATCTGGAAAGCGAACCCGGCGCAGTATGAAGAAATCCTCAAGCGCTCCGGTTTTCGCGACCAGCTCGACCACCTCGAAGTCACTCCCCTGCTGGCCGGTCACGCGGCGATCGTCACATCAACATGGGAGAACGTCAACGTCGCACCCACGTACGACCCCTGGGAAGTGAAGTACGAGCTGCGCAGCGGCGAAAACATCGTGTGGAGCGCCACCTCAGCATTCGACCTGCGCAAGCTCCTGCCCACCGGAGGCAATCCGGTCAAAGCGACAGACACCCTGATCCTGCCCGCCGGCCTGCCCAAAGGCAACTACACGCTCGCCCTGCAGGTCGTCGATCCCACGGGCGCCCTCGCACCCATGCGACTGGCCGACGTGGGGCGCACCGCCGACGGGGCCTACCCGCTTGGCCCCGTGACGATCGGCTGACCGGACACCTAGGCGGTGCCGGTCACCTTGAATTCCCTGTTGACGAACACGTGGTGTGGGCCGCTGGTCGCGAACATGTGGACGGCGTACGATCCGTCGCTCAGCTGCATCACTCGATTGACGGTCCCCGAGTATTTGGCGAGCGCGGCGGCCTTGGCCTTGTCGGCGGCTTCTCCCGTGATGATCGTCCCCGTCCCGGGACGCCAGTTGGCCGGGAGCTGGCCGGATTTCGCCGTCGGGGCGGGCTGTGACGCCTGGCCCGATCGGGGTGCCCTGCCGGCGAGGGGTGCTCCGGATCGTGGTGCATGGCCCGGCGCGGCCGCCTGTGCCACGTTCGTGCTGCCTGACCCGCCACTACTCGAACTCGAGTTGGCGATCGCCACGCCGCCGATCGCGACCGCGATGGCCGCGGCGCCGGCAGCGACGAACCTTGTGAGCATGCGGGAAGACATGGAGTGCTCCTTCTGTTCGGTGGGATACACCGAGCTTCGGGGCTGGCCCTGTGGCTCCGTTGAGGGAGGGCTGGGATATTCCTGAGAGCGCCGGCGCCCACCCGAGCGCGTCGGCGCTCCCAAATGGCTCACACCGCCAGCGCCACGTACTTCACCTCAAGGTACTCGTGAATCCCCTCGAAGCCTCCCTCGCGTCCGAAGCCTGATTGCTTGACGCCTCCGAAGGGGGCGGCGGGGTTGGAGACGACACCCTGGTTGAGCCCCACCATCCCGGATTCGAGCCCCTCGCTGACGCGGATCGCGCGATCCAGATCGCGCGTGTAGAGGAAGGACACGAGCCCGTACTCGGTGCCATTTGCCGCCTGCAGCGCCTCCTCGTCCGAGCTGAACGTCGCGATCGGCGCGACGGGACCGAAGATCTCCTCGCCGAGCAGCCGGGCATCGCCGGGCACCTCCGCGATCACCGTCGGCTCGAAGAAGTAGCCGGGTCCGTCGATCGCGTGCCCGCCCAGCAGCAGGCGAGCCCGGCGGCTCACCGCGTCGTCGACGAGCTCAGCGACCTTGGAGCGCTGTTTCTCGTCGATCAGCGGGCCGACGTCGACGCCCGGCTCGGTCCCTCGGCCGACCTTCAGCTTGCTCATCCGCTCGGCCAGCCGCCGTCCGAACTCCCCGGCGACGGACTGGTGCACGTGGAAGCGGTTGGCCGCCGTGCAGGCCTCGCCGATGTTGCGCATCTTCGCCAGCAGCGCACCCTCGACGGCGGCGTCGAGATCGGCGTCCTCGAAGATCAGGAACGGTGCGTTGCCTCCGAGCTCCATCGACACGCGCAGGGTCTGCGCTGCCGACTGTTCGATGAGGGTGCGCCCGACCTCGGTGGAGCCGGTGAACGACAGCTTGCGCGTACGGGGGTCCTTCAGCAGCGGCTCGATCACGGCGCCTGAACGCTTCGCCGTGATCACGTTCAGCACGCCCCCCGGCAGGCCGGCCTCCTCCAGGACTCGCGCCAGCGCGAGCATCGACAGCGGCGTCTGCTGGGCGGGCTTGACGACCATCGTGCAGCCCGCGGCGATCGCCGGGGCGATCTTCCGTGTGCCCATCGCCATTGGGAAGTTCCACGGCGTGACGAACACGCATGGACCGACAGGCTGGTGCATCGTGAGGATCCGCCCCTTGCCGGTCGTATTGACCATGTAGCGCCCGTGTATGCGAACCGCTTCCTCGGAGAACCAGCGAAGGAACTCAGCCGCATAGACGACCTCGGCGCGAGATTCCGCGACCGACTTGCCCATCTCGAGCGTCATCAGCAGCGCCAGGTCGTCAGCCTGCGCCATGACCGCCTCATACGCTCTTCGCAGGATCTCGCCGCGCTCGCGAGGGGCGTGCACCGCCCACTCGGCCTGGGCGTCGGCCGCCGCGCCCAGCGCCGCGAGCGCGTCCTCCACATGGGCGTCGGCGACCTCGACGAGCGGCTCGCCGGTGGCGGGATCCTCCACGGTGAGCGTCGCGCCCCCTTCGGCCACTCGCCACTCCCCGCCGATGAAGAGCGCCTTGGGGACCCACTCGAGCACCTCTGTTTCCCGCCCGCTGCCAGTCATCGTGCAGCCCTCACGCAACGTCCGTCCACGCCCGACCGGAAAACCATGCGCCGTCCACCGCTTGTACGAGACCATGGCCGCGTGCCCGTGTTCTCGTGGGCACACGTGCTCGACATGCGCTCAACCTATCATCGCCCCTTCGGCGTCCGGCGGTTTCGCCGCCGAGCGGTGACGCTCCTGCCAACCGTCGCACTCCTCCTCGCCCTGCTCGCCGGCGGCGCGCGTGCCTCGACCCTGGTGATAACCGGCTCGGGTGAAGGCCACGGCGTCGGCATGAGCCAGGACGGCGCCCTCGGCTTCGCCGAGCACGGCTGGAGCTACGAGCAGATACTCGCCCACTACTACACCGGCACAACGGTGGGTCAAGCACCCGCAAACGCGATCGTGCGCGTGCTCGTGGGCACGAAGGTGCGGAAGATCCCGCTGGAGCGCTACGTGCGCGGTGTGGTGGCCGCCGAGATGCCGTCCGGATGGCCGCTACCGGCGCTGGAGGCGCAGGCCATCGCCAGCCGCACCTACGCGCTCACAGCCCACGCCGGCGGATCGCGCTTCGACGTCTACTCCGACACGCGATCGCAGGTCTACCTGGGCGTGGCCGCGGAAACGGCCGCGACCAACGCGGCGGTCTCGGCGACGGCCGGGCGCATCGTGCTGTACAACGGCCGGCCCGCGGTCACCTACTTCTTCGCCAGCTCCGGCGGGATGACGGAGAGCATCGAGAACGCGTTCCTCGGCTCCCAGGCCGAGCCATGGCTGCGCGGCGTCTCAGACCCATACAACAGGGGAGCCGCATTCAACTGGAGGATCGTGATGAGCTTCAAGGCGGCCGCGACACGTCTGAGCGGACTGTTCAAGGGCTCCTTCCGCGGCATTGGCGTCATCAGGCGCGGAGTGTCGCCGCGGATCGTCTCGGCCGAGACGCTCGGGACGGGCGGCGTCACTCCGCTGAGCGGGCCAGAACTCGCCGCCCGCCTCGGGCTCGGCTCGACGTGGCTGTATTTCAGCGTTCAGAACGGCCGCACGGTCCGCCCCGGACCCGACCGCAGCAGCCATCCACCGGCAGGCGAACCCCCCGGCGCCGTGCCCGCTCCTGCTCCGACTGCCCAGGGTGGCTCGCCCGCGCCCGCGGCGCCCGCGTCAGCGCAGACGGCCACCACGGGCGGCGTAGCCGCCGGATAGGCGCAGCCGCCGGATCAGCGCCCCGCGAGTTCCGCAGCTCCCGTCTCTGTCCCGGCTCCTACGGCCGCGCCTCGAGGATCAGGTTGAACGGCGTTTCCGTCGCCCGCCGCACGCGTGTGAATCCGCCCTGCTTGAGGACGTCCGTCAAACGCGCCTCGCCGGCCTGCGCCCCGAGCGCCAGCCCGACCTCCTGGTCCAGCGAGGCGGGCGTGCAGATCACGGTCGACGCGCCGTAGAAGACGCGACCCACGGGGTTGAGATTGTCCTCGATGCGGTCGTTCGCGAACGGCTCGACGATCATCCACGTCCCATCCCCCTTCAACGTGCTGAGGATGTGCTCGGAGGCGCCAACTGGGTCGCCCATGTCGTGCAGGCAGTCGAACACGCACACGAGGTCGTAGTCGCTGCCCGGGTAGTCCTTGGCGGCTGCCACCGCGAACGTGACGCGGTCCTCCACTCCGGCCTCCCGGGCCGCCTCACGCGCCCGTTCGATCGAGGCCTGGTGGTAGTCGAAGCCGAAGAACTGCGAGTTGGGGAAGGCTTCGGCCATGATGATCGTCGAGGCGCCGTGCCCGCAGCCGATGTCGGCCACCTTGGCGCCGGCTTCGAGCTTCTCCTGCACCCCCTCCAGCGCCGGTATCCACTCGGCGACGAGGTTGCCACGGTAACCGGGGCGGAAGAAGCGCTCGGTCCCACGGAACAGGCGGTGATCGTGCTCATGCCAGCCCATCCCGTCCCCGCTGCGGAAAGCCTCGGTGATCCTGTCCTCGTCCGCGAACAGAGACGCGATCAGCTCGTAGGCGCCGAGGATGTAGAAGGGGCTCTCCTCGTCGGCGAGCGCGAGCGCATGCTCGTCGGGCAGGGTGTAGCGGTCGGTCTCCGGGTCGTACGTCACGTAGCCGCCCGCCGCCTGGTTGGCGAGCCACTCCCGAACGGAGCGCTCGGCGGCGCCCGATCGCTCGGCGACCTCCCGCGAGGTCAGCGGTCCGGCGCCCGCCATCGCCTTGTACAGGCCGAGCTTCTCGCCGATCAGCATCAGCGGCGCGCTGACGACCGCGCCCATGTCGGTTACGGCCTGGCCCATGAAGGCTTCGAGCTTGGCCTCGTCGATCTCTGTAGCACTCACAGGTGCCTCCTCTCTCCGCATCCAGACGGCCGCTGCGATCAGACCGCCGTGGCGCAAGCAAACCACCACGCCATGGGCATGTCAACGTGCATTGGTCACACAGCCTCGGACATGCGTCCGCGCGGGCCGACCCTTGCGTCCGGGCGCTCCAGCTCTCACCCGTGGCTGCCGACACAGCGAGCATGAGGCCTCGCCACACAGCAGCCGTGCTCGTCTGCGGCGCCTCGCTCCTCGCGCCTGCGAGCGCGGCGCTGGCCTCCTACCCGGCGGCCTCCCACGAACAGCAGGCCTGGGTACGCAGAGCGGCCGCCAGGTTCGTGGCCGCGGAGCTGAGCGGGGACGGCGCCGGCGTCTGCTCGGTCCTCGACGCGAGGCTGCGCGGTACCGAGCACCACCTGACGTGCGCGCAGCGATGGGATGCCAAGCTCGCGAAGCTGCTGCGGACCCGAGGCGGGCGCGCGCGACTGCGCTCGCAGCGGCGCGCGATCCCGGCCGCCGCTGTGACCGTACGCGGCAACGTCGCCTGGATCAGGCTGGCGAGTCCGCTCATGGGCGGACAGAACCGATTCCGGTGGACCGAAAACTGCTGGATGCTCGAGAGCTGAACAGGGGGGCGCAGCGGCCGAGGTCATAGGCTGCGCGGATGACCGCCCCGCTGCTGATCGCCGACGTTCCGTGGCTGCTGTATCGCTCGTTCTTCGCGCTGCCCAAATCGATCGTCGGCGCGGACGGCGCCCCGGTGAACGCCCTGCTGGGAACGGTCAACGCGCTGCTGGCGCTGATCGACGTGCGCCCGCCGGCCGAGTGCCCGCGCGCCGTCGTCGCCTGCCTCGGTGCCGAGCAGGCGGAGTATCGCGTGGCTCTGTATCCGCCGTATCACGCACACCGCGATCCGATGCCCGCGGAGCTCGCAGCCCAGTGGCAGAGGGCGCCCGCGCTGCTTGCCGGTCTCGGCTGGACCGTGAGCGGCAGCGACGATCTCGAGGCCGACGACGTGATGTTCTCCCACGCCCGCACCGAGCAGGAGCAGGGCGGTCGGGCGCTGCTGCTCACCGGAGACCGCGACCTCTTCGGTGCCGTCAGCGACGACGTCGCGGTTGTGGAGCTGCGCAAGGGAGCCGAGCAGAGCAAGATCGGCCCCGAGCAGGTGCGCGAGCGCTACGGCGTGGAGCCGGAGCAGGTGCCTGACTTCATCGCCCTGCGCGGCGACCCCTCCGACGGCTTGCCTGGAGCGCCGGGCATCGGCGCGAAGACCGCGGCGGAGCTGCTGCGAGCGCACGGATCGCTCGAGGGTCTGCTGCTCGCCGCCGGAGTCTCGGCGAGCGGGGACGGTGCGGGCGCCGCGGTGCGGGCCACGACGCTCATGCGCCCGCGCATCGCGGCGACGCTGCGCGAGCACGCCGAGCTGCTGCTGGCCTTCAAGGAGATAGCCACGCTGCAACGCATCGAGGTCGAGCGGCCTCCCGACCGGATCACCGACTTCTTGGGTGGAGCGGCGCTGGCGCGCGAGCTCGGGATGCGGCGCCTGGCCGAGCGCCTGCAGAAGCTGGCTACGGCGTGAACTTGACGTTGATCACGTCGCCGTCTGCCATCACGTAGTCGCGGCCCTCCAGGCGCAGCGTGCCCTGCTCGCGCGCGCCCGCATAGCCGCCGGCCTCGACCAGCGCGAGCCAACCGATCACCTCGGCGCGCACGAAGCCCTTCTGGATGTCCGAGTGGATCTCCCCCGCCGCGTGCCATGCGGTGAGGCCCTGGCGTAGGTGCCAGGACTGGGCAGGCTTGGCCTCGCCCGCGGTGAAGAACGCGATCAGCTCGAGCAGGGCGAACGCCTCGCGAACGACTCGCTCGAGGGGTGGGTGGGGATCGGATCCCCTCACGCCGAGCTCTGCCCGCATCGCCGCCGCGTCGGCGTCGTCCAGCTCCGCGAGCTCGGACTCGATCCGCGAGGAGACCGCCACCGCCCGCGCTCCCTGCTCGGCCGCGTGCACCGCGATCTCGGCGGGGACCTCCTCCGCGCCCTCGTCGACGTTCGCGACGAACAGCACCGGCTTGACCGTCAGCGAGCCGAGGTCGCGTGCCGCGTTCGGCGCCTCCTCGGGCACCGCGACGATGCGTACCGGGCGGCCGGCCTGGAGCGCCTCGATCACCTCCCTCAGCCATGCCTCCTCGGCAACCGCCGCTCGGTCGCCGCTGCGGGCCTGTCTGGCGACTCGCTCGATGCGCCGTTCGGCCTGCTCGAGATCCGCCAGCACGAGCTCGGTCTCGATCGTCTCGATGTCCCTGAGCGGGTCGACGGTGCCCTCTGGATGGATGACGTTCTCATCGCCGTGCGCGCGGACGACGTGCACGATCGCATCCGTCTCGCGGATGTTCGCGAGGAAGCGGTTCCCGAGGCCCTCGCCCTGATGAGCACCCGCGACGAGGCCCGCGATGTCGTGGAAGTCGATCGTGTCCCACACGATCTCCGACGCGCCGACCGTCCGGGCAACCTGCTCGAGCCGCTCGTCGCGCACGGGCACCACGGCGACGTTCGGCTCGATCGTCGTGAACGGATAGTTGGCGGCCTCGGCACCCGCTTTGGTGAGAGCGTTGAACAGCGAGGACTTGCCCGCGTTGGGCATCCCGACGATGCCGATCCGGGTGCTCATCGAGAGTCGCTCCCCGGGCTGGTGTGCGCCGGTCGGGACACGGCTCGCGTTGCGCATCCCCCGACCGCGGTGCCGAGCAGCGCTCCGGCGAGCACGTCCGAGGGGTTGTGGACGCCGAGGTACACCCTCGAGAAGGAGAGGGCCGCGGCGAGCGCGTAGAGCGGGGCACGGGGCAGGCCGAGACGTGAGTATGCGAGCGCGCCCGCGAACGAGGTCGCGGCGTGCGCGCTGGGGAAGCTGAGATCCGTCGGCGTGGAGGTGAGCGGTGGCAGCCCCGGGAGCTCCGGGCGACGCCTGCCGGCGAGCGGCTTGATCGCCGTGTTCAGCACGTATGCGCCAGCGACGGCGCCCGTGGCGGCGCGCCAGGCGGATCTCCGCCCCCGGTCGAGCAGCTGACCGGCGACGCCGACCGCAAGCCACAGCGCACCATGCTCGCCGAGCCGCGAGAAGCGGGCGACGGCGCGCTCGGCGCGGGGCGCATGCGCCCGTGTGCGGGCCAGCATCAGCAGCCGCTCGTCGAGCGAGCGCAGGCAGGCCAGCGGCGGGCGGCCGTCGGCGGCCGGAGCGCCGCTAGCCAAAGCCGACGTGCGGCTCGCTGCTGTCGGCGCTCACGTATGAGACCTGGCCCAGGTTCACCCGCACGGGCCCGTCCTCGCTCTCGACATCAAGCCAGCCGGCGCCGCCGAGCGCTTCGCTGAGGGCCTTCCACTGTTTCTCTTCGACCCGCAGCGAGAGCACCTGGCCGCCGTGGAAGCCGACGCTGATACGTCGCGTGGAGGACGCCATCAGTGATCGCCTCCGCCTGCTGCCGGTTCGACGATCTCGGTCAGCACGCCGCCGGTCGCCCGCGGGTGCATGAACGCCACGCGCGATCCCCTGATGCCCGTGCGCGGCCGCTCGTCGATCAGCTCGAGCCCCGCCTCTCGCAGCGCAGCGAGCGTCGCGTCGATGTCGGGCACCTGGTAGGCCACGTGGTGCAGGCCCGGACCCTGCCGGGCGAGGAACTTCCCCACAGGCGTCTCCGGGCCGAGCGGCGCGAGCAGCTCCACGTGGTTCTCCCCGACGTCCAGCAGGACGGCCTCCACGCCCTGGTCCTCGACCACCTCCCGATGGGCGAGCTGCAACCGGAAGCCGTCGCGATACAGCTCGAGCGCCGGCTCGATCTCCGCGACGGCGACGCCTATGTGGTCGATGCGGCTGAACATCCGCCGCAGTCTATAGCCGCTAGCCCTCGCCCTTGCCCGTGACGGGCGGCGGAACGATCGCGCTGGGCAGTGGCGGCGGGGGGTGATACGGAGCGGCGGCGACCACGCGCAGGCCGATGCCCGGAGCCCGCTCCAGGCGCGGCACGCCGTCCATGATCCGCTCGATCGCGTCGCGGTCGAGCACCTCCTGCTCGAGCAGCTCATGAGCGAGCGCGTCCAGCTGACGGCGATGGGAGAGGATCAGCTTCTGCGCCGCACGGCGCCCCTCTTCGATCAGGTCCTGGCGCTCCTCGTCGCGGATCCGCAACGTCGTCTCCGACAGCCTCACGTCGCCGTCGGGCGAGCGTCCCACGCCAGCGGTGCCCATCGCGAAGTCGTGCACCATCGAATGAGAGATCTCCGCGACGCGCTTGAGGTCATCGGAGGCGCCCGTGGTGATCGCGCCGAACACCACCTGCTCGGCCACTCGACCGCCGAGCAGCACTGTCATGTAGTCGAGCAGCTCCTCGCGTGTCTTCAGGTAGCGGTCCTCGGCCGGGAGGTTGAGCGTGTACCCCAGGGCCCGGCCGCGAGGCACGATCGAGATCCGGTGCACCCGGTCGACCGACGGCAGCAGCTCGCCGCACAGCGCATGGCCCGCCTCGTGGTAGGCGACGACGCGCTTCTCGTGGTCGTTGAGCACCCGCTTTGACTGCACCCCGGCGATCACGCGCTCGATCGCCGAGTCGAAGTCGGCGTCCGTGATCCCCTTGCCGCCGCGGCGCGCGGCGAAGATCGCAGCCTCGTTGCATATGTTCGCGAGATCGGCGCCGGTCAGGCCGCTCGTCTGCTGCGCGACCATCCCCAGATCCACATCCTGCAGCGGCTTGTCTCGCGTATGCACCTCCAACACTCCGAGGCGGCCCTTCACGTCCGGCGGCACGACGAACACCTGCCGGTCGAAGCGGCCCGGGCGCAGGAGCGCCGGGTCGAGCTTCTCGAGCAGGTTCGACGCGGCGATCACGACAACGCGCCCGCTCGAGGAGAAGCCGTCCATCTCGACGAGCAGCTGGTTGAGCGTCTGGTCCTTCTCGCCCGAGATGTCCATGCCGCGCCGTCCCCCCACGGCGTCGAGCTCGTCGATGAAGATGATCGCGGGTTCGTGTTTGCGTGCGATCGCAAACAGGCGGCGGATCCGCGCCGCGCCGAGGCCGGCGAACATCTCGACGAACGACGCCGCCGACTGCGCGAAGAACTGCGCACCCGACTCGTGCGCGACGGCCTTGGCGAGCAGCGTCTTTCCTGTCCCGGGAGGTCCGTGCAGGAGGATGCCCTTCGGAACCTTCGCGCCGAGCGCCTGGAAGGGCTTCGGCTCGCGCAGGAACTCGACGATCTCCTGCAGCTCCGCCTTCGCCTCGTCGACGCCGGCGATGTCCTCGAACGAGACCGACTGGCGAGAGGCCGGCTTGATCTGCTGCGGCTTGACCCGCGGCATCACCTTCAACGTGCGCCACATGACGTACAGCAGCGCCGAGAAGAAGACGATCATCAGAACGGGCTCCCAGTTGTAGGCCCAGTTCTGGACTTCCTGCGAGAACGAGGTGTGCACCACGGGCTGATGTATGACCGCGTGGCCGTGAGCGAGGACCGGGTGGGCGGCTGCGCCGTGAAGGGCGGTCGCCTTCGCCGCGGCGTCGCCGGCCGCCGTCGGCGCGGGGGTGCCGCCGGCGTGTACGGGCGCGGTGCTCACTGGCGAGCTCATGTCGAGCCCACTCCCTCTACGTCTATCCCCTCTACCATCCCTGGCATCTCCGTCCCATTATGCGGATGCGTGGCGCCTTTCGCAAGTCCGCCAGTCGGCCGGTTGGCCGGAGTCAGCCAAGGATGCGAACGGCGAGGTCCCTGTACAGCTCGGTTGCGAGCGCCAGGTCGCGCACATCGATCCGCTCGTCCGCCCCGTGGATCAGCGGCGCCGTCTGCACCAACGGCTGATCGCGATGGGGGAAGAAGCCGTAGGCGACGCACTCCGGGAACGCCTCGCGGAAGTGGCGTGAGTCGGTGAAGCCCGGGAGGATCACGGGAACGACCTCCGCCCCCGGGTCGTGCTCGGCGACCCATGCCGAGACGGTCTCCATCAGCTGCGAGCGCATCGGCGAGCCGTTGCCGGGTACGCGCTCGGTGAACTCGATGCGCCAGTCGGCGTCGGCCTCCTCGCCAAGGACTTCGGCGAGGCCCTGACGGACCTCCTCCTCGCCGAGGCCCGGGGGCACGCGGCAGTCGACCTTCAGCTCCGCCCGGCTGGGGATCACGTTCACCTTCTCGGACGCCCTGATGCGGGTCGGGGTGAACGTGACGCCGAGCATCGGCTCGAACATCGTCGCCAGGCGCGGGTCGGCGGCACGCAGCCGGTCCACGGCTCCACGCGGGTCCTCCGCGTCCTCACCGAGCCCCCGCAAGAACGCTCGCGGGGCATCGGTCAGGAGGTAGGACGGCTGGCGAGAGGCGAGCTTCTCCAGCACTGGGGCCATCTTCAGCAGGGCGTTCTCGCCCATGCCCGGCATCGACGCATGGCCGGCGACCCCGTCGGTGATCACGGTGAAGCGGAAGACTCCCTTCTCCGCGCAGCACACCCCGTAGAGCCGCCTGCCTCCGTATTCGAAGCAGCCCCCGCCGCCCTCGTTGATGAGCATCTCGCAGCGGACCTTCTCGGGATGCGTTTGGGTGAGCCACTGCGCGCCGAGCGACCCCCCGGTCTCCTCGTCGACGACCGTCACGACGAGCAGCTCCCCGCGTGCGGGGCGCCAGCCCGAACGGGCGAGCGAGGCGGCCGCGGCGATCTCGGCGGCGACCTGGGACTTCATGTCGAGCGCCCCCCGCCCCCATAGGAAGCCATCCGCGAGGTCGCCCGACCATGGGTCGTGGGACCACTCACGGGCATCGGCCAGCACCGTGTCGACATGCCCCAGGTAGCACAGCCTCGGACCCGTCTCCCCCGCCTGTCCCGCACCGGCGCCCGGGGCCCGCAGACGCGCCACGAGGTTGGGTCGTCCGGGCTCGGCGCCGAGCAGCTCGCAGTCGAAGCCGGCCGCCGACAGGTGCTCGGCGAGATGCTCCTGCGCGGGACGCTCGTCTCCCGGCGGGTTCACCGTGTTGAAGCGAATCAGCCGTTGGAGGAGCTGCTCGGCCTCCTCCGCCGGTTGACCGCTCTCCGACTCCTCCGCGCTCATCCGCGAGATCGTACGCCGATCTGGGCGATCTCCTCTGGGGTGAGCGGGAAATGGCAGGCCGCTTCGGTGCCCGTGCCCTTGTCCTGCAGCGGCGGGTCCTCGATCGAGCAGAGCTCCTGCGCCTTCGGGCAGCGCGTGTGAAAGCGACAGGCGCTGGGCGGATTGGCGGGGCTCGGAACGTCACCACCGAGGGTGGGGCGCTTCCCACGTGACGCCGCGGGATCCGCGACGGGCACGGCTGACAGCAGCGCCCCGGTGTAGGGGTGTCGCGGGGAGCCGTAGAGGGCATCGCCCGGCCCTATCTCGACGATCCTGCCGAGGTACATCACGCCGACGCGGTCGCACATGTGGCGAATGACCGACAGGTCGTGGGCGATGAAGATCATCGTCAGCCCGAGCTCGCGCTGCATGTCGCGCAGCAGGTTCAGTACCTGGGCCTGGATCGAGACGTCCAGCGCCGAGACCGGCTCGTCGGCGATCAGCAGCTTCGGCTTGAGCGCAAGCGCCCGTGCGACCCCGATCCTCTGGCGCTGGCCGCCGGAGAACTCATGGGGGTAGCGGTTGTAGTGCTCCGGGTTCAGGCCGACCATCTCCATCAGCTCCTGCACGGCGCGCTTGCGCTCGCCCTTGCCCCGCTCGAGCCGATGGATGGCGAACGGCTCGGCGATGATCGAGCCGATCGTTTTGCGTGGGTTCAGAGACGAGTAGGGGTCCTGGAAGATCATCTGCATCTCGCGCCTGACCGCCTTCAACGCGGGCCCCTTCAGCCGAGTGATGTCACGCCCGTCGAAGCGGACTTCGCCTGCGGTCGCGTCCAGCAGGCGCGTGATCAGCCGTGCCGTCGTGCTCTTGCCGCAGCCGGTCTCGCCGACGAGCCCGAGCGTCTCGCCCCGCTGTACGTCGAAGCTCACGCCGTCGACGGCCTTGACGGCGCCGATCCTTCGTTGCACGACGATGCCGCGGGTGATCGGGAAGTGCTTGACGAGATCGCGCACCCGAACCAGCGGCTCGACGCCGCCCTGGGGCGAGCCGGGCGGCGCGGCAACCGTCACGCTCTCCTCACCGAAGGCCGAGCCGGGCTGCTCCCCGGCCCGCGCGCTCAAGAGGCCTCTCCCGGGAGCCCGGCGGCCGCGAGCGCCTCGTCCGGCATTCTCCCCGCCCGAAGCTCGCCCCACAGCGCTCGGCGAGTCGGCGCGTCGAGCAGGCAGGCGACGTGGTGAGTGGGCTCGGCGGGCACCGGCTCGAGCTGCGGGTCGATGCGGGCGTGGTCGGGTTGCGCGTAGGGGCAGCGGGGATGGAAGTGACAGCCGGAGGGGCGGTTGATCAGGCTCGGCGGCGTCCCGGGAATCGGCACGAGCTGCTCATCGCGGGAGCCCGTCAACGTGGGGATCGACTTCAGCAGGCCCCATGTGTAGGGGTGTTCGGGTCCTGCGAACAGAAGCTCTGCGGACGCAGTCTCGACGATCCTGCCGGCGTACATGACGGCGATGTCGTCGGCCATCTCGGCGACCACGCCGAGGTCGTGGGTGATGATCACGATCGCCATGTCCAGCTCGCGCTGCAGGCGCTCGAGCAGATCGAGGATCTGCGCCTGCACCGTCACGTCCAGAGCGGTCGTCGGCTCGTCCGCGATCAACAGCTTCGGTTCGTTCGCGAGCGCCATCGCGATCATCGCCCGCTGGCGCATGCCTCCGGAGAACTCGTGCGGGTAGTCATCCACACGACGCGCCGGATCGGGGATCCCAACGAGCCCGAGCAGCTCGATCGCGCGCTCGCGCGCCTTCGCCTTGGAGACCTGCCGATGGGCGTCGATCGCCTCGATGAGCTGGAAGCCGACCCTGTAGAGGGGGTGCAGCGACGACAGCGGGTCCTGGAAGATCATCGCGATTTCGTTTCCCCTGACCGCGCGCAGCTCGGCTTCGGAGAGGGCGAGGAGATCGCGTCCCTCGAACAGGATCCGGCCCGAGATACGCGCGCCCTGACTGCGGGTGAGACCGAGCGTCGTCATCGAG
>DATMQX010000168.1:0-17133 GCA_035567055.1 Solirubrobacteraceae bacterium | reverse complement strand
TGACCTCGACGCGGCGATCGAGATCGCGGCTCGCATACCGGCGGCGCGGATGGGCGGCGCGATCGAGGTGCGTCCGGTGGTGGAGCGCTGATCGAGCAGGTCTTCCGCGACGAGTGGGGGCGTGTCCTCGCTGCCCTGATCGGCTTCCTCGGCGATTTCGATCTCGCCGAGGAGGCCGTGCAGGACGCATTCGCGGTGGCGTCGGAGCGCTGGCCGCGCGAGGGGACACCCGCAAACCCCGCCGCGTGGCTCATCGCCACCGCGCGCAACCGCGCGATCGACCGCCTGAGACGCGAGCGCACGCTCGCCGCGAAGTCCAAGCTGCTCGAGGCGCCCGCATCAGCGGGAGACGAGATGGAGGAGCCGACCTTCCGTGATGAGCGGCTCGAGCTGATGTTCACCTGCTGCCATCCCGCGCTCTCGCTGGACGCGCAGGTCGCATTGACGTTGCGCACGCTGGGCGGCCTGAGCACCCCGGAGATCGCACGCGCCTTCCTCGTGCCCGATCAGACCATGGCGCAGCGGCTCGTGCGGGCGAAGCGCAAGATCCGCGACGCGGCGATTCCGTTCAGGGTTCCGCCCCCGCACCTGCTCCCGGACCGGCTGACGGCGGTCCTCGCGGTGCTGTATCTGATCTTCAACAGCGGCTACGACGGTCGCGGCGAGCTCGCGGCACAGGCCATCCGTCTCGGCGCCGCCCTCGCCGACCTGATGCCGGATGAGCCCGAGGTGTACGGGCTGCTGGCGCTCATGTTGCTCCACGACTCGCGACGCGCCGCCCGGCTGCTCGACGGCGAGCTCGTCCTGTTGGCCGACCAGGACAGGTCCCTTTGGGACCGGGGCCAGATACGGGCCGGCCGGGCTTCGCTGGATCGGGCGCTGGCGCTCCACGGCAGAGGTCCTTACGTGCTACAGGCGGCCATCGCCTCCTTGCATGCTGACGAGCGCTCCGACTGGCCGCAGATCTCTGCGCTCTACGGTGAGCTCGCCCGGCTCACCGGCTCTCCCGTGATCGAGCTGAATCGTGCTGTGGCGATCGCCGAATCAGAGGGCGTGCAGGCAGGCCTGGACGCGGTCGAGCGGCTCGAGCTCGACTCCTACCTCTACCTGCACGCGACCCGCGGTGACTTCCTCCGCCGGCTCGGCCGCACCGCCGACGCGAGGATGGCCTACGGGCGGGCGCTGCAGCTCGTGCGCTCCGACCACGAGCGGCGTTTCCTCGAACGCCGCCTCGCCGAGCTGTAGCGCGATCCGAGGCCAGGTGCTCAACGCGCTGGGTGCCGGCAGACCGTTGCCATCGTGACCACCGCAGGCTGTTACGGGGTTCAGCGGGCGGGAAGGCGGACGGCGAAGCTGCCGCCGTTGCTCGATGCTCGCGCTTCGACCTCGCCGCCGGCGGCCCGCGCGAGGCGTCGAACGAGCGACAGGCCGAGGCCCGTGCCTGGATGCATGTCGGCGTGCGCCCGGTGGCTGCGGTAGCCAGGGTCGAAGATCCGCTCGCGGTCTCGCGGATCTACGCCCGGCCCGTCATCGCAGATTTCGAACACGACGTCTCCGTCAACGGCTCGTATGTCGAGTCGGATGCGCTCCCGGGCAAAGCGCGCCGCGTTCTCCAGAAGCGGGGAGAGGATGCGCTCGAGGACCTCGCCCTCGAGGGCGACGCGCACCGGCTGTTGGCACACCAACTCGATCGACTTGCCGAGTGCCGCAAGGCTCTCGTCGAGCCGCTCGACCACGCGGGCGGCGGACGTCGCGGCGTCGCTTGCGTCCGTGCCTTCTGAGAGCGCCGTGCGGGCGGAGGCGAGCAACGTCTCGAGCACCCGCTGAAGGTCGCGCGCGTGGCGTCCGATGAGTTGCAGTGAGGCCTGGTGCTCCTGGGGGCTGCGATCCCTGCCGCCTGCGAGCTCCGTCTCGGCGAGGATCTTGCTGAGCGGCGTGCGCAGCTCGTGTGAGATCTCGGCCGTGAGGCGCTGCTCGCGCCGCAGGCTCTGGCCGAGGCGAGCGAGAAGGCCGTCGAACACCGAGGCGAGACGGGTCAGCTCGTCATTGGGCTCGCCGGTGAAGAACCGGCGCGAGAGATCGTGCTCCCCCCAGTCGGCCGCCTGCGCGGTCATCTGTGCGACGGGCCGCAGAGCGTGACTGATGAGCCACAGCGACAGTGCCGCGATCGCCGCCAGGATCAGCAGGCCGAGGATGATCGAGCCCAGCAGCGCAGAGGATGCCGTGCTCTCGTATGGCGACACGGACGCACCGACGATGACGCTGCCGAGCCGCTGCGTTCCCTGGCGCACCGGCACTGCGAGCAGCCGCGTATCGGTCGCATCGACGGTCCGGAAGCCGCCCCCGGCGAGGGCGAGCGCGAGCACCGCCTGCCGATTGCGCGGATCGACTTGTGAGGGCTGCTCGAGCGTGCGTTCGCCGTCGAATATCCACGTCTGGGCGTCGACCGCCCCGAGGTCGGGAGCCTCGATCACCGAGAGGCGCCCGTCGACCGTGCCGAGTCCGCGCAGGACCGTGGTGGCCCGCTCACGCAAGACGTTGTCGGCATCCGTGCGCAGCCGGGCGTCGAGCACCAGGTTGAACGCGGTGATCAATACGGCGAGCGCTATCGCCGCGCCGGCGACGGCGCCCACGATGAGTCTCGCGCGCAGGGTGTGGCGGCCCAGCCTCATTGCAGGCGGTAGCCGACGCCGTGCACCGTCGTGATCCCGGGGGCGCCGGAGAGCGCGCGCAGCTTGCGGCGCACGCGCGCGAGGTAGACGTCGATCGTGTTGTCGTGCACGATCGCGCCCTGCGGCCAGGCCACGCGGACGAGCTCGCGGCGGCTGACCGTCCGCTCGGCCTGCGCCGCCAGCGCGCCGAGCAGGCGAAACTCGGTGGGGGTGAGCCGGACGCTCTGATCCGCCATGCTGACCTCGAAGGTCGTGGGATCGAGGATCAGCCCCGCTGCGTTCACCGTCCCGTTCACCCCCGCCCGGTTGAGAAGCGCACGCAGACGCGCGGCCAGCTCCGCGAGCGAGAAGGGCTTTGTCAGGTAGTCGTCGCCTCCGGCGCCGAAGCCGGCCAGGCGGTCGCTCACGGCGTCACGCGCGGTGAGGAAGAGGACAGGCGACTGAATCCCCCGCGCGCGCAGCGCCTGGCAGAGGTCGCGGCCGTCGGCGTCGGGCAGGCCGACGTCGATGATGAGCGCATCCGGTGGCTCGGCGGAGATCCGCTCCATGGCCTCGGCCCCGGTGCGCACACCGCTGACGGCGAACCCCTCCTCCTCCAGGCCCCGCCTGAGCAGCGCGCGCAGCTCTTGGTCGTCCTCGACCAGCAGGATCCGTGCGGCGGCCATCTGCCAAGTATCACCGAGCGTGCGGGCGCGGGCGTGAGCTCCCGGCGGGCGACGCGTCTACTGCTCGCGCAGGATCTCCCCGAGCCGCAGGCGCCGGATCCCGCGGCTCGCGAGCGCGGTCGCCACGAGCGTCGCGACGATAGCCGCGCCCGCCAGGCCACCGAGGAACGCCCACGGCACCGCGAGCGTGTCGGGCGGGGGATCAAAGACGTGCTGGAGGATCGCCACGAGCATCTCCGAGAGCAGCCAGCCGAGCCCTACGGCGAGTGCGAGGCCGACCGTGAGCACGATCGCGGCCTCGGTCCACAGGAAAGCGGAGATGCGCGAGAGCGGAGCGCCGATCGCCGCCATCGTGGCGAACTCCTGGCGGCGCTCGGAGATTCCCAACGCGACGAACAGCCCCATCGCCGCGGCGGCGAGAACGATCGCAAACGCCTGCTCGATGTGGCTTATGCCGGTGAGATCGACGGTCGTGATCGAGCTGCTGGTGCGGCTGGCCTGGTTGTTGATGTTGTCGACCTTGGTGCCGAGCGCGCTCGTCGCAGCCGCCACCCGGCGAGCGACGTCGGGCGGGTAGCCGCTTGCCTTCGCGAACACCACGTTCGGGCCGCCGGCGTGGGTGGCGGACTCCAGATAGCTCAGGTTGGCGACCATGAACGAGTCCTTCGGCGCCGATGGAAACTCCTGCACGATGCCCGCCACGTGGAACGGGACGACGTGGAACTTGCCCGTTCGCTGGTCGAGCACCCGAAGCCGCAGCAGATCTCCGTTCCTCAGCGAGAAGTCCGTGATCGTCTCTTTGCTGACGGCGATCCCGTCGGGGGTCCTGCGGAGCCGGTCGAGGACCTGCTGGGCGGTGGAGTGCAGGAAGTAGGAGTCGCGCAGGGATGTGGCTCTGCCGAAGGAGGACGCGTCGATGCCGTAGGTGTCCTGCAGGTCGGGGCCGACGTAGGCGTAGGAATGCTCGACTCCGGTCGCGGCCGCAACGCCCGGTAGGGCCGCGATCTGCCGGGTCAGATTGCGTTGGGCGGCGACGCCGGGTGCTGTAGTGGCGGTCACGTCTGCGCCGAGCGTCAGCTGCGCGTCGGCCTTCACCTGCTGGTTGTAGGTGGCGGAGAAGATGCCGAGGTTCACGCCGAACGCGAGCAGCAGCCCGACCACCACCAGGCCACGGTTGATCGCGGCTCCTCGGCGTCCGGCGCTCACCAGCAGGAAGGCGCGGGGTGTGCTCGCACGGCCGCGGACGGTCCGCGCTATGACCCAGGACAGCGCGCGGCCCCGCAGGCGGACGAGCAGCAGCGTCGCCCCGATCCACAGCAGGGCCGGAGCGAAGAACATGTACACGGACAGCGACAGGGTGGGGTTGGAGTCGGGACTGACGACCGCCGAGAACCCGGTGCTGGCTGTCAGCCAGTAGACCAGTCCGCTGACGCCCAGGCAGATGATGTCGAGGTAGAGGCGCTGCCAGAGGGGCTTGCCCTCCCGGCGCGTGCCGCGCCGACCGGTGGCGACGCTGTTGCGCAGCGAGGACAGGCTCGCGCCGACCCGTGCCGCGCCGGCCCCGGCGCTGGCGAGGATCACGCAGATGGCGCCGATCGCGAACACCCTTCCGGTCGTCGCGTGGGTCCCGCCCGTGACGAGCGCGGAGACCGCCGCGAACGCCGCAGCGGTGCCGAGCAGGCCCGCCACGATCCCGAGGATCACGCTCTCGAGGCTCGCCAGCACCAGCAGATCGCGGCGTCGCGCTCCGCGCGCACGCAGGAGAGCCAGGTCGCGGCGATCGCGCTCGACGGTGCCGAGAGCGGCCAGATAGGCCAGCCCCAACGCGATCAGGGCACCGGGCACGGCGAGCATGATGTAGAGCGTCTCGGCGTACAGCGCGTCACCCGCGGCCGTGTTCAACGAGTCCGAGAGGTTGTCGACGAACTGGACCTTGCCCGGCAGCGTGCGCTCGATCCGGTTGCGGGTCTGGGTGGCACGTTCGAGGGCAGCGCTCGGGCTGCCGCCGCTCAGGGCGACGGGGTCCAGCTGTGTCTGAACCTGCCACTGCACGCCGGACTGCGCTCCGGGTTGTGCGCTCGTCCCGATGCTGGCGTTTGCGATCGTCGGTAGCCCGGGCGCGAACGTGGAGGCGAACGTTTCAAGCGGCATGATCGCGACGTTGGCCGGCGGCTGGGCGGGAGCCGGGCCGAGTTGAGGGTTCAACGGCTGGAAGAGCTTGTCGGGCGCCGTGATCAGCGCGACGCCGGAGACGGGGTAGGTCTGTGCCCTGCCGCCCGCATCCCGAAGCGTGATCCGGTCGCCGATGTGAGCCTGGAGCGTCGCCGCCATCTGCTGGTCGAGGACGATCGATCCGGACCGCAGCGCACCCTGCAGGAAGCGGTAGGTGTGGATGTGCGCGCCGTAGTCGAGCGGCACGGCGAGCACCGCGCCGGCCCCCGAGCTGGTGAGTCCGTTCGGCCCCTGATGTTCTGCTCCGGACAGCGGCGCCGTCGCCGCCGCCGAGGCCTGCAGCACGCCGTGCTGCCGGGCGACCTCGCCGGCCACCGCGCGCGCTTCGCCATACGAGGACACGGGACCCTGAAGGTCGAGCGGGACGCTGCGAACGGCGCTCCCCGCCACCGTGCGCAGCGAGTTGCCAACAAACAGCAGCATCCCGCCGAGCAGCGCCACCGACGCACCAAGTACGAGAACGCGGATTAGCGAGCGACCGGGCGCGCGCAGCAGCCAGGAGACGGCGAGCCGCACCGCGCTGTTCATCGGCTCGCCACTCCGACGACGCGGCCGTCGGTCAGCTCGAGCACCCGGCCGGCGCGAGCCGCGACGCCCGCGTCGTGCGTGGCGATCACGAGCGCGAAGGAGAACTCGCGCTGGAGGGCTTCCATCAGATCGAGCACGCGCTCGGCCGTGTCGGAGTCCAGGTGACCGGTCGGCTCGTCGCACAGCAGCAGTTCGGGGCTCTGAGCCAAGGCGCGAGCGATGGCGACGCGCTGGGCCTCGCCTCCGGAGAGCTCGCCCGGCAGCGAGTCGAGCTTCGAGGACAGGCCCACCAGCTCGAGCAGGTCCTCCGGCTCGTAGTCGGCCCGGCCCGCGATCTGCGCATCGGCAGACTCGGCGCTGGCCTCCCGCGCGAAGGCAACGTTCTCGAATGCGGTGAAATGGCTCAGCAGATTGGAACCCTGGAAGATGTAGGCGATGCCGAGCGCCCGCGCACGGCCACGAGCGGCGTCGTCGAGGGAGGAGAGCTCCTGCCCCTTCCACATGACGCGGCCTTCGCTCGGAACGACGAGCCCACCGAGGACGTGCAGCACGGTCGTCTTGCCCGAGCCGGATCGGCCCCACAGTGCCAGCCGCTCGCCCGGCTCGACGGTGAGGTCGACGGCTTGTAGTGCGGTGACGCGCGCATCCCCCTCGCCGTAGGCGACGGTGACGCCTTCGCAGGCGATCAAGGTCGTCCGAGCCATGACGACTCCGGGCGCTGTGCTGCTCATGCCGCCACCTTCCCGTCGCGCATCTCGATCACGCGCTCGGCGCGGGCGGCGACAAGCTCGGAGTGGGTCACCACCACGACCGTGCTTTCGTACTCGCGGCTCAGCTTCTCCAGAGCCTCGAGCACGATCTCCTCGTTGTGCTGATCAAGCTCGCCCGTGGGCTCGTCGGCGAGCACCAGCCGCGCGCGGCGCGCGGCTGCGGCTGCGATCGCCACACGCTGCTGCTCACCTCCCGAGAGCGCCGCCGCCCGGTGTGAGCGGCGCTCGCCGAGTCCGAAGGCCGCAAGGCTCCGTGCTGCGGCCGCCTCGGCGTCGTCGTGACCGGAAAGGCGAAGGGAGATCGCCACGTTCTCCTGCGCCGAGAGCGCGGGCCAGAGGTTGTCGCTCTGAAAGACGATCGCCAGATCGCGGGCCCGATAGGCGGCGAGCTCGGCCTCATCCAGGCGACCGAGGGAACGGCCCCAAACGCGGAGCTCTCCGGCGGAGGGCTCGTCCAGGCCTGCCGCCAGTGCAAGCAAAGTGCTCTTGCCGCAGCCCGAAGGCCCGAGGATCGCGACGAGCTCGCCCGGCTCGATCTTCAGGTCGAGACCCCTCAGGGCAACGGTCTCGACCGGCCCGGCACGGTAGATCTTGAATACGTCGTGGCACTCCAGCGCGCCCCATCGGACCTCCTGTACGCCCTCGGCGGGCTCGACGTAAAGGCTCTTCACTGCCATTTGAAGCTTCCGATCATGCGCTTGTATGCGTCGACGTTGTCGACTCCCGTGGGCGTCCCGAGTTCGACGGTCGCCACACGCCCGCCATGGGAGAGCACGTAGCGATCGACCATCAGCGTCACCTGCTTGCCCGTAACCGGATTCGGGGCGCTCTGGGTCGTGTAGGTCGCCTTCACGGCGGGTCCGCTCGTCAGCGCGATCGCCTGGACCGGTCCGCTCGTCAGACCCGGAGTGGAGCTCTTCAGCGCGGCCAGCTGAGCCTGGACACTGGCCTTCGTCGGCGCCGGACCCTGGGAGAGCGAGATCCGAACGAGGTTGTTCTTGTCCTTGATCGACGCCCCAGAGGCGGTTTCCTGGACGGTCCACCCCTCGGGGTAGATCATCGAGATCCGGAGGCGTGGGGCCTTGAGCGTCAGGAAGTTCTGGCTGTCCGGGATGTCACCGGTCGCGGCCGATTTGGCGTCTGCCGCCAGGGCCGCCGCGCCTTCCGGGCCAGGCGTGCCGCCCGCGGAGGCGGACGGGCCCGAAGCGGTGGTGCTGCTGGAGCTGCCGCCGCAGCCGCCGGCCACGAGCAGGACGGCGAGCAGCAGGAAGTGTGGCGTTCTCTTGAGCATGCGCTGCAGACTGGCACAGGCGACCTGAACGTCTCCTGAACGGTCCTCGCCCGCAGGAATCGTCTCGCGAGGCGCCTTCGCTCTATCGCGTTGACATCCTCGCCGGGCGCGGGCCGGCCTGGGAGAGGGGATCCGGTGGGGCGGCGATGGGTGCGTCGGCGGGTCGGTCCGGTATCGACATCCACACGTGGGCGCCGCCCGCGACGCCGTTGGAGATGTATGCCTCGCCGCCGTGTGCGCGAGCGATGCTGCGCACGATCGAGAGGCCGAGTCCCGCGCCGGGAATCGTCCGCGGCCGGTCGGCCCGGGTGAAGCGCTCGAATGCGACGTCCAGGAACGCGGGCGGGAACCCGGGGCCGTCGTCGCTGACATGCAGCTCCAGCCGCTGTCCGTGGCGCTCGGCCCGCACGAGGACCGTACGTGCGCCGTGACGCAGCGCGTTCTCCAGAAGGTTCCCGAGCGCCTGCTCGAGGCGCCGCGGGTCCGCGCCGGTCCGCTCGCCAGGTGCGGCCGTCATCTCGATCGCCGCGCCCGCCTCGCGGGCGGGCTGGGCGAAGCGCTCGTTGAGGCGCTCGAGCAGCTCGCGCACGTCCACCGGCTCGGTCTGGATCGGCAGGTTGCCCCGGTCGGCTTGGGCCAGCGTCAGAAGATCCTCGGCCAGGGCGGACAGGCGATCCGTCTCCTCGGCCGCCGAGACAACCGCCAGCCGCAACTCCTCCCGTGAGCTCTCTCCCATCAACGCCACGTCGAGCTCCGCCCTCAGGATCGCCAACGGCGAGCGCAACTCATGGCTTGCATCCGCAACAAAAGCCCGCTCGCGCTCGAAGGCGACCTCGTTGCGGGCCAGCATCTCGTTCAGCGTGCTCGCCAGGCGCGTGAGCTCATCGTTGCCGGCTGGCACGGGGAGCCGCTGCCCGGGGTCGACGAGCGAGACGTGCAGCGCGCGACGTCGCATCGACTCGACGCTGCGAAGCGCAAGGGCTGCGATCGCATAGCCGAGCAGGCACGCAAGCGCGAGCGCGACCGGTCCTCCCAGCAGCAGCAGCGTGCGCAGTTCCACAAGAGCGCCATCGCGTTGCTGCAGCGAGGCGCCGACCACCACGATCATTCGCTGGTCCTGAGCGCTCACCGGGATCGCAAGCAGGCGCGAGCTTCCGGCAGCGCCAGGGATGATCTTGCGCCCGACGAGCGTCGCCCGGCTCGCGCTGCGCGAGAGCTCCGAGCGACTCAGGATCGCGTGGGCGGGCAGCGACGGCGTCGCGTCGAGGACCCGGCCGTCCGCCGCGAGGATCTGCGCGAAGCGTTCGCCGGGTGCGGCGAGCGAGCTGCGCCCCGCCTGCCGTAACCCCGAGTCGGCCTGCATGACGAGCGCTCGCACGTCGTCCGCACGCGAGCGCAGGCCCTGGTTGAGCGAGCGGTCCAGGCCGTCCTGGTAGCGAAGGTAGACGAACATCCCGAGCGCTCCCAACAGGAGCGTCATCGCCACTGCGAATGCGAGCGTCACCTTCAGGCGCAGTCCGAGCCTTGTGAGGGGCCGGACGCTCATGGTTTGCCGTCCTGCAGGCGGTAGCCCGCCCCCCGCACGGTCTCGAGCGTCCGCGCGCTGAACGGGCGGTCGATCTTTTCGCGCAGCCGGCGAACGTACGCGTCGACGATGTTCGAGCGGTTCTCGTATGACTGGTCCCACGCGGCCTCCAGCAGATCGAGCCGCGACAGCACCTGCCCGGCGCGGCGCATGAGCGCTTCCAGCAGTGCGAACTCCTTCTGCGAGAGCGAGATCTCCGTGTCCCGGCGCCACGCGCGTCGCGACGCCGGATCGAGCCGCAGGTCGCCCACCGCGAGCACGGTGGGCCGCTCCGCCGCACCGCGCCTCATCAGCGCGCGCAGGCGCGCCAGGAGCTCGCGCAGCGAGAAGGGCTTGATCAGGTAATCGTCGGCGCCGCTGTCCAGGCCGGCGACACGGTCATCGATGCTCTCGCGGGCGGTCAGCATCAGGATCGGAGCCCAGATGCCGTCGGAGCGAAGACGCCTGCAGGTCTCGAAGCCGTCGATGCCGGGCAGCATCACGTCGAGGATCACGGCGTCGTAGGGCGTCGACCCCGCCATCCAGATCGCTTCCTCGCCCGTCGTGCAGGTGTCCGCGGAGAGCCCTTCCTTGCGCAGACCCCTGCCCAGGACGGTGGCGAGCTTGACCTTGTCCTCGACTATCAGAACGCGCACGGCGACGTCCAGAGTCTCAGCGAGAGATGAAGCCGACATCAACGGTGGGCGGGGCCGGCTGGCCCCGCCCACCACGGGCGGTCATATCCCGGACCGGCTGCGGATCATGCCCGCAACGTCCGGCTACTCTTCGCCTTCGAACTGGTGATCGGCTTCCGAGCCCGGTTCGTCTTCGTGGCCGCCGGGACCGTCGGTGACAGTCTCGCTGCTCGTCTCACCGGAGGACCTCTCCGAGGCCGACGCGGAGCCGCTGTCCGGGCTCGTCTGGTCACCGGACTGGACGCTGTCGGTGTCGGGCCCAGTCGTCTCAGTCGCCTGCGCGCCCGTAGCGTGCTTCGCCGAGTGATGGGTGGCCTTCTTGTGAGCCGCTGTCGTGCCGCTCTGCGCGGCCGCGACGCCACCGGCCGCCATCACGGCAGCCATTGCGACGATCGTCGTGCCGGTCGTCAAACGCTTGATCATGGTGCTCCCTTTCGTCGATTGCGGGTCAAGCACCGCCAAGCTAGGTGGACCTGGATGAAGCGACGATGAAAGCGCTAGATGATGTCGACCGGCGTGCCGAGGCTCACTCGCGGCGCAAGCCAGGCTATGTCGGGCGCGTGCATCCGCACGCATCCGTGCGACGGGTTGCCTGGCACCAGCTGGGGTTCGCCGAAGTCGCCGTGGATGCCCACGACGCCGCCGCCTGGCCAGTCCGTCAGGGTGGAGTAGTCGGAGGTGCCCAGCGCGTAGGGCCAGTAGGGGTTGCTGCGGTCGGCGATGCGGAAGCGCTCGCGGATCCAGAAGTGTCCGGTCGGTGTCGGTGAGCTGGGCTTGCCTACGCCGACGGGCGCGCTGAAGCGGTTGCGACCCTTGAAGTACGCGGTCAGCCTTCGCTCGCGGAGGTTGATCACGATCAGCCAGCGTGTCTGCCGAAAGGGTCCGAGCGAGTCACGAAGGACCCATCCGGTGCGACCGTTGGGCCGGCCCGGGATCCGCAGCTTGACCCAAACCCGACCCTGCGCGTCGAGGTGGCGCAGGAGCAGCAGGTAGACCTCTTCGAAGCCGTCCTCTGTTTCCAGGTGCAGGTGGGTGAGCCGCCGCGAGTGGGTGTCCGCCCGCGCGTAGATGGGCACGGCTTCGAGGGGGTTGGCCCACGTCGTCAGCGTGCGCTCGTCCGAGAGCGCCACGTCCGCGGCCGGCGTCGCTGCAGCCGGATCCTGCGGCGTCGACGGCGCGCTCCCGGGCTGTGCGCTCGGCGCCGGGGTTTCCTGTGGCTGGGGGGTTGCCGCGGCGCTTGCGATCGGGCCGGCGCAGATGGCCGGCAGGACCGCGAGCCCGCCCGCCGCGAGCACGAGCGCCATCCGCTCACCGATCACGTGTCAGTCCTCGCCCTCGCCGATGCGAACCTCACGCTGGGCGCGAGCGACGGCCTGGTTGGCGACCGCCGCTCGCGCAACAGCGCACGAACCTCAGCCTGTGAACCTCGGCAGAGAGACGTGGTGCACGGCGGCGCACCGTGCAAGGGTCTTGCGGAACGTCGTGGCCGGCGTTTTGCTCGACGCCGTGAACACCACGTGGATCCCGAGGTGGTGCGCCGAGCCCGAATGCACGCTGACGCGAGTCGCGAACGTGTTGCCCGAGGTCGGTTTGTGCAACGTCTTGATCGCATGCCCGTCCAGCGTAAACGTCACCGAGGCGACAGACGTTGCCTGCACCGACGCGAGATAGCTGCTCTGCGCGATGCACCCGCGAACGCTCGATGTGTGGGCCGTGCCTTTCGGCGGCGCCGATTCTTTGGCCGCGAGCACGCCCTTGGTCGGCGTCGTCGTTGTCACAGGCGTGGGCGTCGGCGCTTTGGTCCAGATCACCGTAGCTTCGTTCGATGTCACGGCTTGTTTCGCCGTGGTTTCGTACGACGCCACGCCGTGATCCGTGCCGGCGTTGTTTCCTGTGTAGGTGAACGTCGCCTGGCCTTCGGTGTTGGTCGTGGCGCTACCGGTCTGCGGGTTCACTCCGCTCACGTTGAACGTGACCGGCACGCCCGATGCGGGCTTACCGCATTGCACCACGGTGGCCGTGAGGGTCTCGGCGCTGCCGACCGGTTTTTCCGCCGTGGTAGGAGCGAGGCTGATCTGCTGCGAGCCGCAGGTGATTTCGCCAACGATGCTCAGACCGCCCAGAGCGCTGACGATCCCCGTGTTGAAGGTCGTCACCACTTCACCCGATTCGATGTTGATCCTCCACACTTCACCGGTGAAGAGATCCCCGGTCCAGAACGTCGTGCCGTCCGGATCGATGTTGAGCGCGAACAGGGTGGAGCCACCGGGTTTGTACGTCTTGAGAACTTCTCCCGTGGGGCTCACGTGCACGACCACGCTGGTGCACGCGACGAGCTCGCTGCCGTCAGCGAGGATGCGGTGCGCGTAGCATGGTCCTGGCAGTCCGGTGGCGACGTCCGGCAGCGCGGTGTTCGTGCACACGTTGAAGGCCTTCAGCGCGCTGCCCTCGCTTGTGTAGTGGAGCGTGCACTGATCGGAGGCAAGGTCGACCCAGTCGGTGCCGCGGCTTTCCCGCGTGGGAGCAAAGGACGCGAGCAGTTCGCCGCTCGTGTTGAACTTGAGGACGTCCCCGGATCCATCGGCCTGCCCGGCATAGATGTTGTTCGCCGCGTCGACCACGCAGCTCTCCGGATGTTCGTTGAAGCCCGAGCCGAACCCGGCCATGAGCAGATTGCCGCCGCCGTCGAACTTGCTCATTGCTGCGAAGTTCGTGGCGTAGAGATTTCCGGTCGAGTCGAAGCACATGCCCGTGTCGTATGTCGACCCCGTGGTCGTGTTGAGCGTGTCCAGCAGCGTGCCTTTGGAGTCAAAGTGCTTGATCGTGCCGCTTCCGACGCCTGCAAGGACCTCGCCGCTTTTGAGCGGAACGCCGTCGGCGTAGACGGCTGCGGCCCCGACAAGGGACATCAGCGCCGCGAGCGCCGCTGCCACAACGGCAGCACGCCGTAGAAGTTTGAACCGTGATGGCATGTCATCCCCCTGGGAAATGTCGCCCCCATCCCTGGCGGCGCGTTAGTCTCAGCCCTCGTCGCGCTTTCGTGCCGACGTCCGCAAGGACACAACTGCCCCCCCACTGACTTGGCTCCCTAGCCGCTGCAGGCCCCGTGTTGACAAAAAGGTACACCAGATTGCCCAATTGCGGTAGGGCTGGGCGGAAGTATCCATAATCCCGACGTCAGCCAGCCCGAGACGTCGAGGCGCGTACGCTTAGGCGATGCGCAGCCGCCGCACGCAAGAGACCGTCGGCGACATCATCCGTGAGCGCTCCGGCGAGGAGATGTCGCTGAACGAACGCTTCCTTAATCCGCAGATGGGGCGGATCCTGCGGACGCTCGGCTTCGACAAGGTGTGGAAGGGCGGCGAGGGTGCACACCTGATCGACTCCGACGGCGAGCGCTATCTGGATCTGTTCGGCGGCTACGGGGTGTTCGCGATCGGCCGCAACCACCCCGAGGCGATCGCCGCGATCGAGGAGGTCATGGCGGCGCGCACGGGGAATCTCCCGCAGCTCGGCGTGACGCTGCTCAGCGGAGTGCTGGCCGAGCAGCTGCTCGAACGCAGCCCCACAAGCGTCGGGGCGATGGTGCCTGCGAACACCGGCACCGAGGCGGTCGAGGCCGCGATCAAGATCGCCCGTGCGGCAACCGGACGTCCGCGGGTGCTGTACGCCGAGCACGCGTTCCACGGGCTCACCCTGGGCTCGCTCTCGATCAACGGCAACGACGAGTTTCGCGCCGGCTTCGGGCCGTTCCTGCCCGGATGCGACCCGGTCGCCTTCGGCGACCTCTCCGGACTGGAGCAGGAGCTCTCGGTGGGCGACGTCGCCGCGCTGGTGCTCGAGCCGATCCAGGGCAAGGGGGTGAACCTGCCGCCGGAGGGCTACCTGCAGGGTGCGCAGAGGCTGTGTCGCGATGCCGGGACGCTGTTCGTATGCGACGAGGTGCAGACCGGAATCGGTCGGACCGGGCGCTTTCTCGCGCTCGAGCACTGGAGCCTCGAGCCGGACATGATCTGCCTCTCGAAGGCGCTCTCTGGCGGCCTCGTGCCGGTCGGCGCGGTGCTCGTCTCGCGGGCGGCGTTCGACGCCGTGTTCGACGGCATGGAGCGTGCCGTCAGGCACGGATCGACGTTCGGCGGCAACGATCTCGCGGCGGCCGCCGCGCTCGCGACGCTGCGTATCCTCGACCGAGAGCAGCTGATGGCCCGTGCCGAGCGCTCCGGAGAGCTCCTGCTCGAGCTCACGGCGCCGTTGGCCGAGCGCTTCGAGATCGTGCGCGAGGTGCGGGGACTGGGGCTCATGTGGGCAATCGAATTCGGGCCGCCCGCAGCGGGTGCCGGGCGAAGGCTCTGGGATACGGTCGAGCGACGCCAGCCCGGGCTCTTCTCCCAGCTCGTGACCGTCCCGCTGTTCCACGACCATCGGATCTTCTGCCAGGTGGCGGGCCACCACATGAACGTCATCAAGGCGTTGCCGTCGCTGACGATCGACGAGCAGGAGATCAGGCGGTTCGCGGCGGCGCTGGAGGAGACAATCGCCGCGGCAGAGCGCTACCCGTCCGCGCTCGCCCGCTTCGGATTTCGCACAGGCCTCAGGATGGCGGGCCTTCGACGCTAGCCTGTCGGGCCGGTGCTAACAGCGAGAGATGACATACGCAACGTGGCGATCGTCGCGCACGTCGACCACGGCAAGACGACGCTGGTCGACGCCATGCTCTGGCAGTCGGGCGCCTTCCGCGCGGGCCAGGACGTCGCCACGCGAGTGATGGACTCGATGGACCTCGAGCGCGAGAAGGGCATCACGATCCTCGCGAAGAACACCTCGCTCCGCTACCGCGACGTCAAGCTGAACATCATCGACACGCCGGGCCACGCCGACTTCGGAGGCGAGGTGGAGCGGGGCCTGACGATGGTCGACGGGGTCCTGCTGCTGGTCGACGCATCCGAGGGTCCGCTGCCGCAGACCCGGTTCGTACTGCGCAAGGCGCTTGAGGCGAAGCTGCCCGTCATCCTCGTGGTCAACAAGGTGGACAGGCCCGACGCACGCGTCGCCGAGGTGGTCGACGAGGTCTATGAGCTGTTCCTCGATCTCGACGCCGACGAGCAGCAGATCGAGTTTCCGATCGTCTACTGCAACGCGAAGGCCGGCGTGGCCTCGCTGACATACGAGCCCGGGCGACCGATCCAGGAGCGCGACCTCGCTCCGCTGATGGACCTGCTGCTCGAACGGATCCCGGCGCCGGTGTACGACCCCGAGCACTCGCTGCAGGCCTACGTCACCAACCTCGACGCTTCGCCCTACGTCGGCCGCCTCGCGATCTGCAGGGTTCGTCACGGGACGATTCGCAAGGGCCAGCAGATCGCGTGGTGTCGCGCCGACGGCTCGATACGCCGCGCGCAGGTGGCCGAGCTCTACGTCACGGATGCGCTCGACCGGATCGAGGCGCTCGAGGCTGGGCCCGGCGAAATCATCGCGGTCGCCGGGATCGCCGAGGTGACGATCGGCGAGACCCTCGCCGATCCGGAGGACCCGCGCCCGCTCCCGGTGATCACCGTCGACGAGCCGGCGATGTCGATCACGATCGGCGTCAACACCTCACCGCTGGCGAGCAAAGACGGCGACAAGCTGACGGCCCGCCAGATCAAGGCGCGCCTCGATCAGGAGCTCGTGGGCAACGTCTCGCTGCGCGTGGGGGAGACCGAGCGCCCGGACACCTACGAGGTGCAGGGCCGTGGCGAGCTGCAGCTCGCGATCCTCGTCGAGATGATGCGTCGCGAGGGCTTCGAGCTGACTGTCGGCCAACCGCATGTGGTCGAGCGCGAGATCGACGGTAAACGGAACGAGCCCGTCGAGCGGCTGTCGATCGACGTTCCGGAGGAGCACGTCGGCACCGTCACGCAGCTGCTCGCCGCCCGCAAAGGGCGGATGGAACACATGACCAACCACGGCACCGGCTGGGTGCGCATGGACTACCTGGTCCCCGCCCGTGGGCTGATCGGATTCCGCACCGAGTTTCTCACCGAGACGCGCGGGACCGGCCTGATGCACCACGTGTTCGACCGCTGGGAGCCGTGGGCGGGCGAGCTGCGCACGCGCGTCACCGGGGTGATGGTGTCCGACCGGCGTGGAGCCACGGCCCAGTTTGCGCTGATGAACCTGCAGGAGCGCGGCACGATGCTGGTGGGCCCCGGGCAGGAGGTCTACGAAGGGATGATAGTCGGCGAGAACGTTCGCGCGGACGACCTCGATGTGAACGTCTGCAAGGAGAAGCACCTCACCAACATGCGCTCCTCCACCGCGGATGTGCTGGTACGCCTGACCCCCCACCGCGAGCTCACCCTCGACCAGGCCCTGGAGTTCGTGCGCGAGGACGAGTGCGTGGAGGTGACTCCGAAGAATGTGCGCCTGCGCAAGGCGGTGCTGGGCAAGACCGACAGGTTGAAGGCCTCTAGGCGCAAGTAGCTCGACGCCCCCGCGCGGCCGTCTAAACACGTGCTACCGGGGCCGGCGTCGACCCGGGGCGTTAGGGTCTCGCGGATGAACAGATCAATGAGAGGATCCGACAAGGCCTTGGCGGCCACCTGCCTGGCGCTCATCCTCCTGGCGTTGGCGGCCCCCGTCGTCGCGGTGGGTGCGATCCATTTTCAGCACGAGAGCCTCGCCACCTTCCGCAAGCAGCTGAGTGCCGGCCAGATCCACGCGGCCACGTTCAACAA
>DATMQX010000167.1:0-26379 GCA_035567055.1 Solirubrobacteraceae bacterium | reverse complement strand
CATCTTGCGGTCGTCCCATGGTCGTGGTCGGCGCAGCAGGCCCACAAACGCGGGGTACGCCCACCGGAATTCATATCGGCAGAGAACCAAGAATCCGTAAAGGATTCGTAATCAGGCCGGCAGATCTCAGATCGGCGACCTTCGATGTCGGGCCGGGCGAACCGACGGTAGCGAGCCGCGAGGCGGAAGCTGCGCCGCCCTCGCGATTGCCGGTCTTTGGGTCTCGTGGTCATATGACTGGGCCCGCCGGACCCTCCCGAGCGGCGTCTCGCACCAGACCCCGGGGCGTGGCAGGCGCCGTCCTCGGCTGCCTTTCGGGGCCGTGGACGCTCCTCCTGCCCGCAGGGGAGTTGTGCCAAACGCGTATGGAACCGCTCTATTCTTCGGCCTGGCGGTTTAGGGGACTGGGAGAGCCGGCGGTGACGCGGCTCCGAGGACGAGGCGAGGGAGATCGATGGTACGCACGAAACGCATCCTTGCAGGCGCGGGCGTCCTGTGCGCCACCCTGCTATCGGTGTGCTCCGCCCAAGCGGCGGAGACGGTCAGCATCACCGAAGCGGGCTTCTCGCCCAACAAGCCGGGAATGCCGACGAACGCGTTCGGAAGCGCGACGATCGGCTCGACGACAGGGCCCGTGCCCTCACCGATCACGCACGTGAACGTCTACGGTCCCGCAGGCGTGACGCTCGACCTGCGCGGCACGGGCGTCTGCACCGAAGACGTGCTGCGCAGGGTCGGTCCGCAGGGGTGTCCCGCGAACTCGAGGGCGGGCTTCGGCGGCGGCGAGGGCATCTATCAGCTCGGCAAAGAACTCGTGGAAGAGAAATACACGCTCGACTTCTTCCTCTCCGACAACCGTCCAGGCCATGTGAAACTGCTGATCTTCCTCAGCGGCTCGACCCCCGTGCTCGTGGAAGTGATCTTCGCCGGGACGGTGATCCAGGGACCGAAGCCCTACGGCCTCGGTTTCAGCGTCAACGTTCCGCTCATCAAAGTGCTGCCGGAAGCCTCCTACGCCTCGGCCAAGAGCGCGTTCCTGACGCTCGGGGCACACAACGTCGCCTACTACGCGAGGGTCCACGGCAAGCGCACGCTCCTGCACGTGAAGGGGATCGTCCTGCCGCAACGCTGCCCGCGCACGGGCTGGCCGGTCGCCTCCCAGTTCACGTTCGAAGACGGCTCGACAGTGATGGCGAAGCGCACGATCCCCTGCGCGAGGAAGTGAGCACGGCGCGGCGCGCGGCCTGCTGGCTCCTCGCCCTCGCGAGCTCCTGCGCGGCTGCGCCGGTCGCCCACGCCCAGGAACCGACCGCCCGGATCCGCGCCTCGTTCACGCCCGACGTGCCGGGCGCGCAAACGGCGTTCATGTTCGCCTACAGCCTCCAGGACGCCGAAGGCGTCCCCCCTCCCCTGCGCAGCATGGTCGTGCACCTTCCCCTGGGGCTCGGCTTCGACGTGCACGGCCTCGCTAGCTGCGCTTCGGCGCGCCTGCAGGGCGGTGGGCCGGCGGCCTGCCCGGCGCGATCGCTGCTCGGGCGCGGCCATGCCCAGCTCGAGGTCCACGCCGGCTCGCAGTCGATCCCCGAGGAAGCCGTGGTATCCGTTCTGCGCGCACCCGATCGTGGGGGGCGCCTCGCGCTGTCGATCTTCGGGCGGGGCGAAACGCCGCTTCAGCAGCAGACGCTCAGCACGGCGAGGATCCTGCCCGACCGCGGACCCTACGGCGCCAAGCTGAGCGTGTCGATCCCGCCGATCCCGACCTTGGTCTACGAGCCCGATGCCTCGATCCTCTCGCTCTCGCTGACGATCGGCGGGCCCAGCGCTCGTGCCGGCGCCGTCACGGTCCCGCGCCGTTGCCCGGCAGGCGGCTTTCCGTTCGCCGCGGAGTTCTCGTTCGCCGATCAATCGCGGGCCGGCGCCACGACCCACGTGCCTTGCCCCCGCAGAGGCTGACGCGATAACCTGACGGCGATGGAGACCATCCTCTCGGTTCTGCAGGTGGCGATCGCGGTGATCGTCATCTTCCTGGTCCTGATGCACTCGGGCAAGGACTCGGGCCTCTCCGGCGCGTTCGGCGTCGGCAGTGGAACCGGTCCGCTGGGCGGCGGATCGATGGTGGAGCGCAACCTCAACCGCTGGACGATCTTCTTCGCGGTTCTCTTCTTCATCAACGCGTTCGTGCTGCTCAAGCAGCCCTGGGCCTAACCCTCCGCGGACTCGAGCCGCCCCTCCGCGGACTCGAGCCGGTTGAGGATCTCGATCGCTTCCGCACGCAGCTCGCCGTCGATCGCCTCAAAGTCCTCGCGCGAGAGCTTGCCCGTCCGGTAGTCCAGCTCGGCGTCGCGAATCTCGCGGTACTTCGCCTCGCGGGCCGCCTCGAGCTCGGTGCGGCTCGAGCGGCCGGCAGGAGCGGTGGCTGCGGAGGACCCCGGGCGGGGCCGGCGGCTGGCCGAGCGCAGCGGCGCGCTCACGACCACCACGACGGCGGTCACGAGCACGACCGTGAGGATCGCGATCACAACGCTCAAGAGAACGCTCAAACCCTCACGAGAACGCTCAAACCGTCACGCGCGCGCGAGGCGGCGCGCGGCACGGGAGCGTGCGCGCACGGCCACGCGCCGGCGGACCACGCTGGGTGCGGGCCAGATCGCGATCAGCCCCCCGCCGAACACGATCAGCCCACCGATCCAGATCCACATGACCAGCGGCGAGACGATCAGATGGAACTGCGCCGGCGGCGGGTGCTGCAGGTAGCTGCGGGCCAGGACGCCTATCGCCACGATCGCCTCGTCCGGTGAGAGCGTGCGGTTCCCGGCATTCACGATCCGCTGCAGGGACGGCGCTTCGATGTTCGGTGCGATCGCGCTCCACACGTCGCGGGTCGCGCCGGCGTCCACGCTCACGTGACTGACGGCCTGGCCGCCGATCAGGCTTCCGACCGATCCCTGTCCGCCGGCGGAGGCGTAGAAGCCCTCGCTCGGCTCGAGCGTCGCGACGTGACGCCCGTGCTTGGAGACGTCGAGCACGGCCCCGAGACTGAGCGTGGAGCCCGTATGCGCGCGATCGTACTTCGGCGTGATCGTCGCAGTGGGACGGACGTAGCGGACGGCGTAGGCGCCAACGCGCGTCGACTGGCCCGGCGAGAGACCGAGCTCGCTCGCGTGCTGGAAGGACGAGGAGGCGGCGACGCCGACGAACAGCACCGCGATCCCCACGTGCACCACATAGCCGCCGTAGCGCCTGCGGTTGCGCCGCACGAGCGACACGAGCGCGAGCGGCACGGCCTCTCCGGCCATGGCCCGCCGGGCGAGCACGCCGCGGATGAACTCCTGACCGATGCTGCCGAGCACGAACGCGGCGCAGCAGAACATCGCGATCGCGAACGGCTTCTGTGGCAGGCCGGCGGCCAGCAGCGCGATCAGCGTTGCGAGGGCGGCGAGGACCGGCACGGTGAAGTTGCGGCGGGCGTTCGCGAGCGTCGCACGCCGCCACGCGATCACGGGGCCGATCCCGCTCAGCAGGACCAGCACGAGCGCTAGCGGCACCGTGTAGCGGTCGAACCACGGCGGACCCACCGAGGCTTCGTGGCCGGTCAGCGCATCCGAGATGAGCGGGAAGTACGTGCCCCAGAAGATCACGAAGCAGAGTGCCACGAGCACGACGTTGTTGGCGATGAAGATCGACTCGCGCGAGAGCAGCGAGTCGAGCCGATGCTGTGAGCGCAGCATGTCCCGGCGCGAGACGACGAGATAGATGGAACCCGCGATCAGGACCGCGATCAGCGCCACGAACGGCACGCCCAGCGTCGCCCCGCCGAATGCGTGGATCGAGTTGAGGATCCCGCTGCGGACCAGGAACGTGCCCATGATCGCGAGCGTGCCCGTCGCGAGCACCAGCGAGATGTTCCATACCTTCAGCATCCCGCGCTTCTCCTGGATCATCAGCGAATGCAGGAACGCGGTGCCGGTGAGCCAAGGCATCAGCGATGCGTTCTCGACGGCATCCCATCCCCAGTAGCCGCCCCAGCCGAGCTCGGCATAGGACCATCGGGCGCCGAGCAGGATGCCGACGCCGAGGAAGAGCCAGGCGGCGAAGGCGAAGCGGCGGATCGCTTTGATCCAGTCCGCGTCAACCCTTCGGGCCAGCAGCGCGCCGATGCCGAAGGCGAGCGGGATCGTGCACAGCGTGTAGCCCGAGTAGAGCATCGGCGGGTGGATCATCATCGTGGGGAAGCGCAGCAGCGGATCGAGCCCCGCCCCTTCGACGGGCCTCGGGCTGATCGTCGTGAAGGGGTTCGCGTAGAAGATCATCAGCGAGATGAAGAAGCCCGCGAGCCCGAGCAGCACCGACGTGGCGTACGCGGCGACATCGCGCATACGCCTGCGGGTGAGGAACAGTGCGAGGCTGGACCAGAGCGAGAGCAGCCACGCCCACAGCAGCAGCGAGCCTTCCTGCGAGGACCAGACGGCGGCCCCCCGATAGAAGGCGGGCGTGGTGCGGCTCGACGTGTCGGCGACGGTCTTGAACGCGAAGTCGTTGCGCAGGAACGCGATCTCGAGCACGGCGAACGCGACGGTGAGCACTCCGGCCAGCGCGTAGACGGAGCGCCGGCCTGACGCCGTGAACTCGACACGTCCGCTTTTCACGCCGTACAGCGACGCACCGATGCCGTACACGCAGACGGCGAGCGCGAGCAGCAGACATACGCGTCCGAGGCCCGCCATCAGCTCAGTAGTTCTGCTTCTCGCCTGGCGGAGCGGTCTTGAACTTCGACGGGCACTTGGTGATGAGGGAGTTCCTTTCGCCGACGTAGCGCCCGTGCTGGCGCTCGACCGTGACGATCACCTCGCGTCCTTCGCGGAAGGGGTCGGGCACGGTGCCGCTGTAGGCGACCGGGATCGCGGTGCCGCCGGCGCGGTCCTCGACGCTGAAGTCGAGCGTGCTTCCCTGGCGATTCACCGACCCCGGCACCACGGTGCCGGTCAGCTGGTAGCTGCGTCCGGCCTGGGCCTGGCGAACCAGCTGGCTGGGGCTCAGTGCGGGGCTGGCGGCGCTGAAGCTCGTGTAGATCAGCGCGCTCGCCAGCACCACTGCCGCACTCAACGCCACGATCAGGCGCGCCGTTCGCTTGCGAGCGGGGTTCATCTCAGGCAAGTATCTCAAACGTCATTTGCGGCCGTGCTCGCTCGGCGAGGCAGCCGCGAGCGCCTGCGTCCGACACTAAACGTCCATTTGCAGGAAATTAAGGTTGCAGAACGAAACCTTTTGGCGTGGACGGCGTTGTAGAGAGTAGAGCTCGATGAGACCACACCTCCTCCACCCGCTCGCCGACAGGCGGCACGCGCGACGACACGGCCGCATGCGCGGCGCGCAGGCGCCGGTCGCCACGCCCTTGCAGGAGCGCGCTTCCAGGCCCGCAGACACGGCCACCCAGCGCGTGCGCGACGCAGGGGGGCCCGTCGATCGGGCCTCCTACACGTGCGAGTGCGGCCTGCTCTTCCAGGCCAGGGTGTCGACCACCGTGATGTGCCCGCACTGCGGCGCCGGGCAGGCCTGGTAGGCGGCCGCCGGCCGCTCACGGTCACGCACGCAGCCGAGCTGCGCCAGCGATCGCCGCCCCGACACGGGGTATTCCGCAGTTAGAGCACCATTTCCCTAGACATGCTCGAAGATGTCGGTACCATGCTGGGACTCCGCTCCAGGCTGAGCTCGGGAAGGGGCGCAGGACGGCACGTGGTCGTGCGGGGAGAGGGACCTTTATGCACGTCGATCCATACATCGTTCTTGGCAGCGCGGTCATCGGCTTCCTCGTGGGCATGACCGGCGCCGGTGGCGGGGCACTGATGACGCCGATGCTGATCCTGCTCTTCGGCGTGCAGCCGGCGGCGGCGATCTCGAGCGATCTCGTCGCGGCCGTCCTGATGCGTCCGTTCGGCGCTGCGGTCCACCTGCGGCGAGGCACCGTCAACCTGAAACTCGTCGGGTGGATGGTGCTCGGCTCGGTGCCGCTGGCGTTCGTCGGAGCGTACGTGCTGCATCTGATGGGGCACGCGAAATCCGCTCAGCACAACATCCAGCTGGCGCTGGGGGTCGCGCTGCTCATCGGAGCCACGGCGATGGTGCTGCGCTATGTGCTGGATCGCCGCAGCGGAGCGAGCCGCACCGGAGCCGTCCATGATGTCGTCCCCCGTCCGCTGCCGACGATCGCGATCGGGATGATCGGGGGGATCGTCGTCGGGATGACCTCCGTCGGCTCGGGCTCGCTGATGATCATCATGCTCCTCTTCCTGTATCCGATGATCGGAGCCAAGCAGCTGGTGGGCACCGACCTCACCCAGGCGGTGCCGCTCACGGTCGCAGCAGCGCTTGGAGCCCTCGCCTTCGGTCACGTGCAGTTCGGCGTCACGGTATCGCTGATCCTCGGCAGCGTTCCGGCGGTGCTCGTCGGCTCGATGCTCTCCTCGAGCGCTCCGGACCGCTACATCCGGCCGGTCATAACCTTCGTGATCGCCGCCTCCGACCTGAAGTACGTCGGTGTCGGAACCACGGCCCTGGGCTGGATCCTGTGCGGCGTCCTGCTGGCCGCAGCGGCCGTCTGGCTCACGTACGTACGCCCTCGGCAAAGCGCTGCGCCGACGGCCGCGACGGCGCTCCTGGACGCGGAACCGCTCATTGACACGGCGCTGCTGCCTCCTGAACCGGGTGTGGACGGCGCCGTGGTCCCGGCAGGCGCGGCATTCGCCGCCGAGCCCACGCCTGCGACCGGCACCTCGCCGGGCGCGGGCGAGTCCTTGCCGGGGACTCACTCGGCCTAGACTGACCGCAATAGGTGCTGCCGAGGACCGTCGGTGCATCGCTGTACAGCGCGAGCGACCCGCGCAAAGATCTGGGGGGTCATGGGTCCCGAGGTGAGCTGCCGTGAATGTGGGGCCGCGAACGCCGCGGTCGCGATGTTCTGCATGGCGTGCGGCGCCTCTCTTGCTCGTACCTGTCCGTCCTGCGGTGCGGAGACCCAGGCGCAGTCCCGTTTCTGCATCGCGTGCGGGTCGGAGCTCGACGGCGCCGGCGGTGACGGTCGCGCGCGGAAGGAGCCGATCTCGGCGCATGTCGCTCCCACCGAGCAGCGGCGCACCGTGACGGTGCTGTTCGCCGATCTGTCCGGATACACCGCCGTCGCCGAGCGGCTCGATCACGAGACCGTCAAGGCGCTCGTCGATCGCTGCCTGACGAGGTTTGCGATGGAGGTCGAGCGGTTCGGCGGGCGGGTCGACAAGTTCATCGGCGACAACGTGATGGCGGTCTTCGGCGCACCCGTGGCCCACGAGGAGGACCCCGAGCGGGCGGTCCGAGCGGCGCTCGGCATGCAGTCGGCGATGGAGGAGCTCAATCGCGAGCTCCTCAGGGACTACGGGTTCGAGTTCGCCCTGCGGGTGGGTGTGAACACCGGCGAGGTGCTCGCCGGCAGGGTGGGCGACGACTACACGGTCATCGGCGATGCGGTCAACGTCGCCGCGCGGCTGGAGACCTCCGCAAGCCCCGGCACGGTCACGGTCGGCGAGCGGACACGGCGGGCGACCCAAGGCGTTGTCGCCTACGAGGAGCTCGAGCCGCTGCAACTCAAGGGCAAGCTCGAGCCGGTCGCCGCCTGGCGGGCGGTGGCCGTGGCGAGGCAGCGCAGCAGGGCGCAAGAACCCCGCCGCGAGACACCGCTCGTCGGAAGGGATGACGAGCTCGCGTCGCTCGAGATGGACTTCAGCCGGGTCGCGCGAAGCGGCTCGCCGCACCTCGTCACGATTCTCGGCGAGGCGGGTGTGGGAAAGACACGCCTGCTGCGCGAGTTCGAGCGCTCGCTCGCGTCTCGCCACCCCCCCGTGCTCGTCCGCAAGGGCCGCTGTCTGCCATTTGGATCGAGCGTCGTCTACTGGCCGCTGAGCGAAATGCTGCGCGCCGACTGCGCCATCGCCGACGACGACTCGGCGGACGTCGCCTCCGAGAAGCTCTCCTCGCGGCTTGGACCGTTGCTCACGACGGGCGACGACGGCGACGCCGATGCCGTTACACGACGGATCGCGCCATTGGCGCGACTGCTCGACATCGAGGCGCCCGACCTGGACGGATCCGCCGAGCGGGACGATCCGCAGAACGCTCGGGACAGCCTGTTCGGGGCCGTGCGGGCGTATCTCGAGGCCATCGCCCAGGGAGAGCCACTGGTGCTCGTGTGGGAGGACATCCACTGGGCCGACGAGGGGATGCTCGACCTGATCGAGTACCTGTCGCACTGGATCCGCACGCCGACCCTGCAGCTGTGCCTCGCCCGCGAAGATCTGCTCGAGCGCCGGCCGAGCTGGGGCGCCTCTCGTCGCACGGCGAGCAGCCTGTTCCTCGATCCGCTGCCACCCGCGTCCACGCGGGACCTGATCGACAGCCTGCTGCGCGGCGCCTCCACCGCACCCGAGGTGCTGGAGGCGCTGGCGGAGCGAGCGGGGGGCAATCCGTTGTTCGCCGAGGAGCTGGTTCAGCGCCTCACCGAGAACGGCGGCACCAAGGCCGCGGAGCTCCCCGACACGATGCAGGGTCTGCTCGCCGCGCGCCTCGACTCGCTGGCTCCGCTCGAGGCCAAGCTCGTCGCCCACGCCGCCGTCGTTGGACAGGTCTTCTGGGAAGGCACGCTCGCATCGGTCGCCCGGGCAGAGCGCGGGGACCTGAAGTCGGCGCTTGCGACGTTACGCCAGAAGGACATCATCGTGCCCAGCGAAGGGGGCCGGCTCGCCGGGGAGCAGGAGCTTGCCTTCAAGCACGTGCTGATCCGCGAGGTCGCCTACGCGATGCTGCCGAAGGCGGTGCGTGCGCGCAAGCATTTCGAGGTTGGGATGTTCATCGAAGGCCGCGCCGGTGAGCGCCGTCACGAGGTCGTCGCTCTGCTTGCAGAGCACTATGGACGCGCTGCGACGCTCGGCGAGGAGGTGCGCCTCGCCCCTGAGGAGCTTGCGCCGTTCCGGGCCAAGGCGCTCCAGTTCCTCGAGGCCGCCGGCGATGCGGCCGGTGCCCTGCACTCCAACCAGGAGGCGCTGGCGCACTACGAGGCCGCGGCGGCGCTTGGCGTCGCCGATGCCGAGCAGCAGGCGCGGATACACGAGAAGCAGGGCGACCTCTCGTTGCGGTTGGGGAGGGTCGATGCGGCGATCGACGTCTGGCAGCAGGGACTGGCCTACCACGAGTCACGCGATGATCTGGAGCACGTGGCGGAGCTGCACCGCAAGATCGGCGCCGCGCTGGCGCACAAGGGCGAGCGCACGCGTGCGATCGAGCACCACCAGAAGGGCATCAACCTGATCAAGGACGGCCCGCCGTCGCTGGCGCTCGTGCGGCTGTATGAGGAGGCCGCCTGGCTCTACATGCAGGTCGGCGACAACATGCTCGCGATCTACGCCTCCGAGAAGGCGCTGCGGCTGGCCGAGCGTCTCGGCGAGGTACGAGCCGCCAGCCGGGCGCACGGGATCTTCGGCCGTGTCTTCGGCCGCATCGGCGACACGGTCAAGGCCCGGGAGAACCTCGCACGGGCGATCGAGCTCGCACAGGACTCCGACGAGCATGAGGCCGTGCTCGCGATGCTGGCGCTCGGCCACCATCTGGAGTACGCGGAGGGCGACTACCCCGCGGCCGAACGCTCCTACACGGACGCCCTGAGCTCGGCAGAGCGCCTGGGCGACATCCCGGCGCAGATAGAGCTGCACGCCGCCATCGCCCAGCTCGCGTTCTACCGCTGCGACTGGGAGGAGGTCGATCGCGCGAGCAGCGTCAGCGCCGAGCTCGCTGAACGAGAGGGCCTGGTGGGCAAGCTCTGCCTCGCTAACACGCTGCGGGGCCTGATGCACTGGCGGGCTGGAGATTGGGACGCCTCGGCGCGACTGTTCACCTCGGCCTACGAGCTGGCCGAGCAGCTCGGCTGGTCGGAGGCCGCGTTCAGCGCGCTGCTGGGACTCTCGGTGACGCTCCGCGACCGCGGTGATCTCGCCGCGGCGGAGGCGATCCTCGCGGACGCGCTGGCGGTCTGCGAGCGGGCTGGGCTGCTGGCCGATTCGATCCAGGCTCACGCGTCGCTCGCGCTCGTTTGCACGCTGGCCGGCCGCAAACAGGCCGCGCGCGCGGCCGCGGAGCAGGCGACGACGCTCGCCCAGCGGCTGCGCTACCCGGTCGGCGAGGCCGCCGCGTTCGAAGCGCGCGGAATCGTGGGTGAGCCTCCCGACTCCGTCGAGGCCCTGGAGGAGGCGCGCGCTGTCTGGATGCGACTCGGCCGCCGCCTCGATGTCGCGCGTTGCGACATGCTGTTGGGCCGCGCCCTGCGCGACCCGGACCCGGCAGGCGCCGACGAGGCGCTCGGCCGCGCGGCCGCCGCATACGACGAGCTGGGGGTCGTCCATCGTGCCGAGCGCGTGCGCCAGCTCACGAGAGCCCGCGCAGCGAGCGGCTGAGGTCTCGCACGGCAGTCGGGACCTCCGTGCGGCTACTCGCTCAACCCCGCCGCCGCGAGGGCCTCGGCCGGTGAGGCGTAGGCGCGAACGCTCATCGCCTTGCCGTCGCGGATCGTCCAAACCTGGGTGAATCGCTGCTCGACGACAATCCCCGTGCGCTTGCCCTTCGCCGTGACCCGTACGGCGACAACGACCATCTCCCCCCCATGCCAGAAGCGCTCCGCGTGGAAGTGAACTTCGTCCATCGCGTCGAGAAACGAGCTGAAGTAGCGGCGCACGCCGTCATGGCCGCGGTAGGTATCGGGCTCGGCCGAGAACGCCGGAGGCACAACGGCTTCGAAGTCGACGTGGATGAACTCGAGGATGCGCCCGATGTCCCCGCTGTTGAAGGCCTCGAAGCCGCCGTTCAGGGCGGCGACGTTCTCCTGCGACATCGGCTACTCCCGTAGTCCGGCGGCCTCGAGGGCCTCGGCTCGCTCGCCGAACCATTGGAGGCGGAGGATCTTCCCGTCGCGGAGCGTGAAGACCGCGTACCAGCGCTCACGCAGCTCGACGCTGCTGCTCCTGGCTCTGCCGATCTCTGCCTGTGCGAGAACGACATGATCGCCCGCATCGATCAACTCCTCCGGCTCGGCGCGGTAACCCTCGAACACATCGATGTAGTCGAGCATCGACTGGCTGGCGGCGTCATAGCCACGATAGGTCCCGGACTCGGTGAAGTGAACACCGGCGCGCACCATCTCGAAGTCGGGATGCAGGAACCCGCGGCCAGCGGCGAAGCCCCCGGCCCGGTATGCCTCCAGCGCGCGGACGATCACCTCGACGTTCTCCTGTGACATCGATGAGCAGTATCGCGCGGCGCGCGCGCGGTGGCCAGGCCCCGATTGGGGAGCCTCAAGCGTCAGTGCTCGCAACGGTCGCCGCGCGGCGAGGCAGCAGCGCTCCAGAACTGGATCTCCCGCGGTCGTGACATGCGCGATCATTCCGAGCATGTGTGGCGAGGCTGCTGGAGAGTCCTACCGGGCTGACTGTGTTTAACCGCGGGCAGCTTCGCTACTTCGTCGCGGTCGCGGAAGATGGGCAAGTCACTCGTGCTGCCGCGAGACTCCATGTCGCGCAGCCCGCGATCTCTCAGGCGATCGCGAAGCTCGAGTCACAGCTCGGGGTGAAGCTGCTCAATCGTCACCCGCGCGGAGTGACGCTCACGCCTGCCGGCGAGGTGTTCTTCGAGAAGGCGCGGGCTGCCGTCGCCGCCGAGCGCGAGGCCCTCGAGACAGGTGAATCGCTGGCGCGTGGTGCTGAGGGCAGCCTCGTGTTCGGAACCGTGGGGCTGCCCCCCTGGCTAACCGATGCCGAGCTCGTGGAAGGATTCACCGCGGCTCGTCCCACCGTGGAGATCCGGCTGAAGGAAGTTCCTTTTCCGTCGACTCCGATCGCCTCATGGCTCGCCGACGTGGACGTGGTGATCTCCACGCTGCTGTCGCCAGACGGGGACGTCTGGATCGATCCGCTCAAGACCGAGCCGCGTGTTGTCCTGGCGGCCAAGAGCCATCCGCTCGGCCGCCGCGACGAGCTGACGATCGCCGAGGTGCTCGACCAGACCTTCACCCGTAGCGATGCTGGAGTCGATCCGGTGTGGGCCGGCAACTGGACTCTCGATGAGTATCGCGGCGGGCCGCCCCCGAATCAGATCGCCAGGTCGGCGGCCAGCGTTCAGGCGACCCTCGCGACGATCTCCTCGGGCCTCGCGATCTCGACGTCGCCCGCCTCCCAGGCCGTTCCCATCGTCAACGCGTTTTCCGGCGTTGTCGCCATTCCGCTGCGTGACGCACGTCCGATGGTCCTCTCGCTCGTCGGCCGCAACGACCGCTGCGGCCGGCTTGTCGAGGTGCTTCGCGACGTCGCCCGCACCCTCGTGCGGCGTCGTGAGCCGAACCTGCTCGGTCCGGCATCCTGGGACGCGGGTCCCGTTGAGCGCCGAAGCACGACTCCCAGCGACTCGCGCTCTCGAGCGTCGTCGCGCTAGGAGGCGAGCCCCGCGTCCTCGAGCGCCTCGGCCCGGTCGGAGTACATGTCCATGCGCGTCTCCCTGCCGTCGCGGATCGTCCACACCTGGGCGAGCGACATCTCGACGGGCATCCCCGTCGCCTTCGAGCGGCCGCGCTGGCGCAGGAGCGCGACCACCCGGTCGCCGGCGTCGTGAAGCTCGTCCACCTCGAGCTCCCAGTCGTCCCACGCGGCGGTCCATTCCTCGAGGAAGCGTTTGGCTCCCTCCACGCCCTCGTAGACCTGTTGCTCTGGCCATCCGCGGAAGTGCGACATGTCCCAGACGAACTCCGGCGCGGCGAGCTCGGCGACCAGCCGCCCGGTGGCCCGGAACTCGTCATAGCCACGTCGAACCAGCTCGATGTTCTCCGTCGACATCAGAGCGTCAAGCAGATGTCAGTGGGCCCTGGCGAGATAGCTGTGTCCCGCCTTGACCGTGACGTGACGGTGGTTGATCAGGTTTGTGACCACAACGCGGTCGCTCATCACTGTGATCAGGGTCCCTTCGCAGAGATCTTCCGTGAGCCAGCGGGTGCCCAATGCAGCTCCGGTCGCGTAGTTGCCCTTGGTCGAGTATTTCCCGTGGCCTTCCGCCCACAGTTTGCGCACCGTGCGCCTGCGCGAAGCGTGGATCCGGTCCACGACGGCGCGATGGCTTCGCTGCCGGGCGGTCGGGCACGACGAGTAGCTGCCCCCAAGGAGTGTGGCCAGCGCGACGCCGTTGCGACCCTGGGTGATAAGGAACTCGCCGGTGTAGAAGGTCGCGGTCTGGGTGCCGCCGCCGGGGCGCGCCGTCGTCACCGATACCTTGCCAAGGGTCGCGTCCACGATGGTTCCCAACGGCACCTGCTGACCGGAGGTGAGCAGAACGAAGTGGCGCGATCCTGGCAGTTTCACCCGCACGATGCCGGAGATCGGTATCAGGTTCCCAGTAACAGCGAGCTTCGGGAGGGGAAGCGCGAGCGTGACGCTCGCCAGAACACCCAGGCCGGGCGGCGGCGTGGTCGTCGTCTGGGTGGTGCCGACGGGTGTGCCGCCGACGGGCGCCGCCGGCGGGCTCAGGTAGGTGTAGGCCGGGCCGCCCTTGGACGTGCCGTACAGGTCGCTCACAACCACTTCGTCGCTACCGGCTCCCGTGGCCGCCGTGACCGCCGCTATTTCGGTTTCGGAGATCACCTTCACCGAGCTAGCCGCGTTGCCGATGTCCACCGTCGCGCCGGCGAGGAACCCGCTGCCGGTGATCGTGACCGGCGTGCCGCCCGCGCTCGGTCCTGAGCTCGGGCTGATGCTCGTGACGGCGGGCGCCGGCAGGGGGGTTCCGGAGAAGGTCCAGACCGTGCCTGCGTTGACGTTGTCGTGGGGGGCTCCGACCAGCGCCGCCCCCTCATTCGCCGCCAGCGCGACGCTCGTGCCGAACCAGATCTTCGGGCCCGGTTCGCCGGCGGCGAGCTTCGTGCCGGCCTGCGTCCAGGTCGTGCCGGTGCGGGCGAACGCCCACGCCGCCCCGAAGCTGCCCGCATCGCGTGGCCCGCCGATCAATGCCGTCTTGCCGTTGGCCGACAGGGCAGCGCTGTAGCCGAACTCACCCGGGCCGCTCTCTTCGCCGCCGGTGAGCTTGGGGCCCTGCTGAGCCCAGGCGGAGCCGGTCCGCGCGAACGCCCACGCCGCCCCGAGCCCGCCTTCGTCGGAGCGGCCACCGATGATCGCGGTTCCTCCATCGGCCGACAGCGCAACGCTGAAGCCAAAGCGTCCTACGCCGGCCTCGTTCGCGCCTGTCAGCTTCGCGCCCTGCTGAGCCCAGCTTTCGCCCGACCGCGTGAACGCCCACGCAGCGCCGAGATGCCCGGAGTCGCCGGGGCTCCCGACGAGCGCGGTGCTGCCATCGGCCGACAGCGTCACGCTGCGGCCGAAGTAGCCTTCGCCGGTCTCTTCGGTGCTCGCGAGCTTGGGCCCCTGATGTGCGAAGGTCGAGCCCGTGCGCGTGAACACCCACGCCGCCCCTTGGTTGCCGTGATCCCTGGGAGCCCCGACCAGCGCAATGTTTCCGTCGGCGGACAACGCGAGGCTCCGCCCGAAGCGGCCTTCCCCCAGCTCTTCCGCGCCGGCCGTCAGCGCTTCGATTCTGCTCCAGGTGGAGCCGGAGCGCTTGAACACCCAGGCCGCCCCAGCTCGGCCGTTCTCGCGGGGCGCCCCGATCAGCGCGGTGTTTCCGTCGGCCGACAGCGCCACGCTGCTCCCGAGCCCACATTCGCCCGGTTCACGCAGGCACTGTGCTTCTTCGGCTTCGCCAAGCGCTTCGGCGACCGTCAGCTTCGGACCCTGCTGAGTCCACGTCGTGCCGCTGCGCGTGAACACCCACGCCGCGCCCACGAGGTTGCCGTCGCCCGGCGCGCCGACCAACGCGGTGCTGGCGTCGGCCGAGAGAGCCACGGCCACTCCGAGCCGGCCTTCGCCCGACTCCCCGCTCGGGGTCAGCTTTTCGTTCTGTTCGATGAGGGGGTCAATCGTCACGGGGAAGCGCGCTCCGGTCGCGTCGACGCGGAGCAGCAGCGTCCCCGTGCGAAGCTCCAGCCAGCTGCGGAGCGCTCGCCCGGAGGCGTCGCTCGCGGTGAGGCCGCCGTAGCGAAGCGAGGACCCCCAGCGGTAAAGCGTGATCGTCTGATCGTTTCGAGACACGGCTGCGTGTGCGTTGCCCGAAAGCCGCAGCGCGAGCGTCAGTGGACCGTTCGCGGGCGCCGCCGGCGCTTGCGCGAGCGTGAATCCCTGCTCGATGCCCGAGGGCCCGTTGACGTACCACTCGCTGAGCCCGGGGTGGGCGTAGCTGACGCGGTTGGCCTGCGCGCTCGGAGTGATCTCGCCGAGCGGGCGCAGCGATCTTCCGTAGCCCGCAGCGTGCAGAGCCAGGCCCAGCCGGATCGCGCCCGAGGAGAGCAGCACGCCCGAGCGATCGAAGCGAGCGTCGATGCGCTGCGAGCGGTTGACGGCGCGAAGACCGTCATCCGACGCGCCGGCCCAATAGGCCGCGCTGTCCGCCCCGAGTGCTCGCGAGACCGGAGCACGCGCCGTCGCGGGCAGGGTCGACAGTCCGGCGCGGGCTGCCACGCCGGAACGTGCGGCAGGCTGCTCGGATACGCGTTCGCTCACGCCCTGCCAGAGGCCCGCGCTGAGCAACGCCAGCACGGCTGCGCCAAGCAGTGAGCGCCACCCGACAAAAGTCCTCGCGCGCACGACGGACAGCTCAAACATCGCGCGAGCCTCCGACTCGCGGTGAACGCCGCCGTCCGATCGGCCGCAGCATCTCCCACCCCCCTGGTCGCATCTCAGTCTCCGCTGCCGGTAATCCTACGCGCTCAGCGACTTTGCGACGTGGAGCAACCGGTCCGCCTGAGCTTCCTTGACGCGCGCCCGCGGCCATATGGACGAGCGTCCGAGATCGATTCGCCCTGACTGGACAACCGCCGACGGCGCCGCCCGCTCGCTTCGCTCAAAGTCGCCGGCATCGCTCCTCGAGTGAGGCGCACCGGTTGGCATAGACTCGCCGATCTTGATCTTGGGGGGTAACTTGACATGCGCAGCGGCGACGGATCGAGTTCCGAGGGACGGAGCGCCCCGATGACCTGGCCCGCGCTCTTCGGCGTGTTTCTCCTCTGTCATCTGGCGGGGGACTTCCTGCTGCAGACCGATTGGCAGGCGAGTCACAAGGAGCACGGGCTGCGCGCCAACCCGGGTTCACGACGCGCGCTCGGCCTGCACGGGCTCACCTACACGCTCGCCTTTGTGCCCGCGCTGATCTGGATCGCGGGCGACGCCGGCCCGCTGGCGACAGTCGGTGTCGCTGCGCTCGTCGGGCTTCCACATGTGATCGTCGACGACGGGGGCCTGGTGGAGGCATGGCTGCGCCTGGTCAAGCACGTGCAAGGAACGCCGACGACGGTTGTGCGCGTGGGCGTCGATCAGACCATGCATGTCCTCGCGCTGGCCGCTGTCGCGCTCGCGGTAACCGGCTGATGGCAGCACACACGCAACCTCATATGGGCGCGCCGCGGGTGGGGACACGGCGCATCTCGACGCCGAGGGCGGTCCTCGTGGTGGCCGTGCTCGGAGGCTCGATGGCGTTTGCCGACGCCAGCAGCGTCAACATCGCGATCCCGAACATCGCCCGACACTTCCCAGGCTCGGGGTTGTCGAACGTCTCCTGGGTTCTGAACGCCTACAGCATCGTGTTCGCCGCGTTCCTCGTGGGCGGTGGCCAGCTGGCGGACCTGCTCGGCCGTCGCCGCGTCTTCTCGTTCGGCCTCGTGGTGTTCACCTCGGGTTCGGCGCTGTGCGCGCTGGCGCCGTCGCTCGGCACGCTGATAGCGGCGCGCGTGATCGAGGCGGCGGGTGGAGCCATGCTCGTTCCCTCTTCGCTCGCGATCGTGCTCGAGGCGCGCGGCTCGGGGGAGCGCGTTCATGCCGTCGCGCTGTGGTCGGCCGTCGCGGCGCTGGCCGCGGGCCTCGGACCTCCGATCGGCGGTCTGCTGATTTCGGCCTCCAGCTGGCGGCTCGTGTTCGTGGTGAACATCCCGGTGGGCGTGCTCGCGTTCCTGCTGGCGCGGCGGGTCCTGGTGGAGAGCCGCGCGCCGGGGCGCAGGCGGATGCCCGATCTGCTCGGCGGACTCGTGCTCGCGCTGGCGATCGCGTCGCTCGTGCTCGCCGTCGTCAAGGGGCCGGAATGGGGCTGGGGCAATGCCCGCGTGGTGGGGGCATTCGCGGCCGCGCTGCTGCTCGCCGTGTACTTCGCGGTCCGCGCGACCCGCGAGCGCACGCCGGTCGTCGACCCGGCGCTGCTGCGCATCCGCTCGTTCGTGGTGTCCAACGCGGCGACGCTGGTGATGGCCAGCGGCTTCTTCGCCTACGCCCTCTGCAACGTGCTGTTTCTGACGACCGTCTGGCGGTACCCGATCCTCAGGGCGGGCCTGGCCTTGACGCCTGAGCCGTTCGTGGCGATGGCACTGGCCGCACCGACGATCCGCCTCGTGCGCCGCTTCGGCCACCGGCCGGTGCTTGTCGCGGGAGGGCTGGTTTGGGCCGGAGGCATGGCCTACTTCGCGTTCGCGCTCGGCGCGACGCCGGACTTCCTCGGCGGCTGGCTGCCCGGAATGGTGATCCTCGGGGTCGGCGCGGGGCTGACATTCCCGACGCTCAGCGGAGTCGCCGTCGGCTCGGTGCCGGGGCCACGGTTTGCGGTGGCGACCTCGCTGAACTCGGTCGCCACGCAGGTCGGGGCCGCGCTCGGCGTCGCGATCCTGATCGCGATCATCGACACCTCGACAGCGCATCAGGCGATCCGCGGCTTCGAGCACGGGTGGCTGTTCGCCGGAGCCTGCTTCGTGGCCGGCTCGCTGGCCTGCCTCGCGTTGGTCCGCGCCCACGCCGAGGAATCGGTGGGGCCCGCCGGCAGGAATATCGCCAGGCCGACCGGCGACGAGGAAGCGTGGGCGAGCGTGGAGGCTTTGCCGAGCCTCGCAGAATCCGAGGGCGAGCATGCGGAGGCGACACCGCAGAGCGTCGCCGAGTTCCTGCGCAACGTTCACGTCTTCGCTGGGCTGCCAGCGACGATGCTGGAGCGGATCGCGCGGCTGGCGGCCCACGTCAGCGTGCCCCGGGGTGAGTGGCTGTTCCGCGAGGGCGATGCCGCGGACGGTGTATACGTCGTGCGCCTCGGGCACCTCGAGGTGGTCCAGCACGGACCGGACCCTCAGACGCTGAACACGCTCACGCGTGGCGCGGTGCTGGGAGAGCTGGCGCTGCTCAGCGGCTCGCAGCGCAGCGCCTCGATTCGCGCGCTGCGCGACACCGACGTGCTCAAGATCGACAAGGCGGACTTCGACGCGCTGCTGCGCTCCGAGCCTGAGCTCGCGCTGAGCCTGACCCGAGTGCTGAGCGCCCAGCTGCAGACCAGCCGGGCGATTCCGGTGGCGCGCCGGGCGCGCCCCGTGACGATCGCGCTGTGCGCTGTCGGCTCCGCGGTGCCCCGCCTCGAGCTGGCTGACGAGCTCAGCAGGGCGATGTGCATGTTGGGCAAGGTCGCCGTGATCCATCCGGGGCCCGCCGAAGAGGCCCTGAGTGACGATCCCTCGCGGGTGGATGCCGCTGCGCGGTTCGGTCCGCTGATCGAGCGCTGCGAGCGCGATCACGATCACGTGATCATGGTGTGCGGATCCCAGCAGCGCCCGAGCGCCTGGGACGAGTTCTGCCTGTCACGCGCCGACCGCGTGCTGGCCGTCGTGGCCGGGGCGGAGCCCGAGGGCGGCCCGGCCGGCGATCAGGGATGGATCGCGCGGCTGCGCGGTGCGGACCTCGTCGGCTACGGCGTGCGGGCCGGCGCCGGCGAGCTGTCCGGCTGGATCGCACGTCTCGCGCCGGGTGGCACCTTCGCGATCGGCGCCGATGGCGCGCGCCGTGACGATATCGCCCGCATGGCGCGCCGGCTGGCGGGCAGCTCGCTCGGGGTGGTGCTCGGCGGCGCCGGTGCGCGAGCGTTCGCGCACCTGGGCGTGCTGGAGGTGCTGCTGGATGCCGAGATTCCGCTCGATCGTGTGGGTGCCGTGAGCATGGGCGCGTTCATCGGCGGCCTGCTCGCCCAGGGACACGACAGCGCCTCGATCGACGCGTGCTGCTACGAGGAGTGGGTGCGGCGCAACCCGATCAACGACTACACGCTCCCGCGCTCGTCGTTGATCAAGGGTCAAAAGGCGCAGGCGATGCTCGAGCGCGTGTTCGGCGAGGTGCGGATCGAGGAGCTGTCGCGATCGTTCTACTCCGCGAGCGTCGATCTGCTCGCGAGCCGGCTCGTCATCGACCGCGACGGTCCCCTTGCACAGGCGGTCGCGGCCAGCATCACGCTGCCGCTGATCGCGCCGCCGATGCGCCGCGAGGAGAGCCTGCTGATAGACGGGTCGCTTCTCGACAACCTTCCGCTGGCGCCGATGAGCTCGACTGGCGAGGGACCGGTCCTGGCGATCGACATCAAGGGCGGCGACGAGCCCTCCGAGCCGCCTGAGGGATCGTCTGCCGGCGGGCCGCAAGCCGATCAGGGCCGACGCAGACGTCTGCCTCCCCTGACCGACACGATGGCACGCATCGCGCTGCTCAGCAGCGCGAACACCGAGGAGTCCGCCCGGCGACACGCCGACATGACGATCAGGGTGCCGGTCTCCGGCGTCGGCCTCTTGGAGTTCCATCAGATCGACCAGGCACGCGATGCGGGCCGACGGGCCGCATTCGCCGCGCTCGAGGACGCGCCCGGGTGGCTGCTCGGCAGCGGAGCCGCGCCAGTGGACCTGTCGGGACGGCGCACGGTCATGAGGGTGTGAGACATATGCGTAGGAGACAAAGGCGAACCCGGGCGCTGCTGGCAGTTGCCGTCCTTGCCGCCGGCGTAGGCCTCGTGGGCTACGCCACGCACCTGCTGCGGCGCAGCGAGCTGCAGACGATCGACGCCCGGTTCTCGATCCGCGGCACACAGCACGCACCGTCGAATCTCGTGCTCGTGCAGATCGACAACGCCACGCTCCAGGAATTCGTCCGTCTCCACATGCGCTCGGAGTTCCCCTTCCCGCGCCGCTACGACGCCCAGGTGATCGATCGACTGCGCCAGGCCGGCGCAAGCACGATCGCGCTCGATCTCGAGTTCACGCATCAGACCGATGAACGCGATGACAACGCCCTGATCGAAGCGATCGGCAGGGCACACGGGAAAACCGTGCTCGGCGCCTCGGAAGTCGAACCGGGGGGGCGCACCGACGTGCTCGGCGGCCCCGGGCTGCTGCGTCAACTGCAAGCGCGCGCTGCCGAGGTGAGGCTGACCCTCGATACCGACGGCGTGACGCGACGCTTTGCCTACGCCTACAACGGCCTTCACAGCTTCCCGGTCGTGACCGTCGAAACAGCCACTGTTCACCCTGTTCACGCCTCGCGCTTCGAGCGCGGCACGCTGCCGATCGACTTCGTCGGCCCGCCGGGCACGGTCAGCTCGATCTCCTACTCGAAGGTGCTGCTTGGCCAATTCTCGCCGAGCGTGTTCGCAGGCAAGATCGCGGTCGTCGGTGTCTCGGCTCCGATCCTCGGGGACGTTCACACCACGGCGACCACGGGCGGAAGCCAGATGCCGGGGCCGGAAATATGGGCCAACGCTGCGAACACGCTCCTGCACGGCGTGCCACTGAAGGACGCGCCCGGATGGGTGAACGTGCTCATAATCGCCCTGCTTGGCGTGGCGGTCCCGCTCGGGAGCCTGAGGCTGCGAGGTTGGCGTTCGCTGCTGGACGCGCTGGCGCTTGCGGTGGTCTTCACCGTCGCCACGCAGATCGCCTTCAACAGCGGAGTGATCATCTCCTTCGTTTACCCGCTGCTCGCTTTGGCGCTCGGGACGCTGGGCACGCTCGCGGTCCTGTACATGGGCGAGGCGATCGAGCGCGAACGGGTCCGGGACGTGTTCTCCCGCTTCGTTCCCGCAGGCGTGGTGGACGAGGTGCTGGCGAGCACCGGTGAGAACCTGCGTCTGGGGGGCGTGGAGCGCGACTGCACGGTCCTGTTCTCCGATCTGCGGGGCTTCACCACGTTCTCGGAGACCCAGCCCGCGGCACGCGTGATCGAGGTCGTCAACTACTACCTGAACGAGATGTCCGAGGCGATCCTCGCAGCCGGAGGAACGCTGGTCGCCTACATGGGAGACGGGATCATGGCGATCTTCGGCGCGCCGCTCGAGCAGGACGATCACGCCGATCGGGCGATGATCGCCGCACGGGAGATGATCGGGCCGCGCCTCGACCGCTTCAACGCATGGCTCGAGGAGCAGGGCTTCGGCCACACGTTCGCGATGGGCGTGGGCCTGAACAGCGGCCCCGTGATGGCGGGCAACGTCGGATCCGAGCAGCGGGTCGAGTACACGGCGATCGGTGACACGACCAACACAGCCTCGCGCCTGGAGGGGATGACCAAGAACAGCGAGGCGATGCTGTTCGTGGCCGACTCGACCCGTGAGCGCATGCGCACCTCCACCGGGGACCTCTCGCCCGTTGGGGAAGTCGAGATCCGAGGCCGGGCGGGCAAGCTCAAGGTGTGGAAGCTCTGGCCGACGGACGGCGCTCGCGACGGCGAGGACGAGCAGTCTGAGCCACGCACCGTGCGCCAGCCGGCAGGATGATCATCGGCGACCGCAGGGGCATGTGCGAGGCCCGGCTGCGTCGCCTCTCGAGCCGCGCGGATCGACCTCGCGACGTTCAAGAAGCGCGAACGTCGCCTATTCCGCCAGCCCGCCCGCTCGCAGCGCATCGTCGTGATTCAGATAGCCACGGATCCGCGCGATCCGCCCGTCTCGGAAATCGAAGACCATCCCCAGCGACGCATCGACCGGGACGCCGCTGCCCTTTCCAAGCCCCTCCAGTCCCCCGAGCATCACCACCACCTCGCCTTCGTCGCGGAACCTGCCACGCACGATGTGGAAACGCCGCCAGGCGCTGCTCAGGCTGTCGAAGTACCTCGTGATGCCCTCGCGGCCGCGGAAGATCTCGCCCTCAACGGCCACCATCGACGGGGACCACTCGAAGTCCGGCGTCGTGAGTGCCGCGAAGGCGTCGACGTCGGTCCGATTGAAGGCGTCTATCGCCCGTGTGGCGGCATCCACGTTCTGCCGCGACATCGCCTACCTCCTTGACTCGGCAAGCCGCTCGGCCACGGCTCGCCCTTCGTCGATGTCGGTGTACACGGTCATCTTCACCACCACGCCGTCCAGCCACTCGGTGACATGGGCTTCGCGTGTCCGAATGCGCGAAGCGCTTCCCACCGGACGAGCGTCCTGGCGGTTGACGGAGAACGTGACTCCGCTGCCGAGGTCCCGAAGCTCCTCGAGCTCGAAGCGCAGCTCCTCGAACGCTTCCCAATAGCCTTTGATGAAGTCGCGAATCGCCGCGTGCCCCTGGTACAGGCCCAACCCACTCGGCGTCGTGTCGTACACAGCGTCGGGCGCGGCCAGGCGCATCAGCGCGTCGAGGTCGCGGCGATTGGCGGCCTCGAGGGTTTTGCGCGCCAGCTCGACCAGGTCGGGGGTGGAGTCCCCGGACATCTCACGGCGAGTATCCCCTAGCCTGTGGCGGACGGCGTGTCAGCCCGAAACCCGGCTGCATCGTCCGGCCGAGATCGCTTGCGCGGTCATGTCATTGCCTCAGGGACACCTTGGGCCGGCGCACCCCTGGTCACGGGCACGTTGTCCACGAGCGTGACTCCTTCCACCGCGAGTGCCTTCCTCAGCGGGTCCAGCGCGGGCGCAGCTCCGATCAACACGGCCACGTTTGGAGCGGCGGTGCTGTTGATCATCTCGACCACGCTCCAGACAAAATCATCCTTCTCGATGGTGGTGACGTTTCTCAGGTCGAGCAGGAGATGTGGAGTGACCCGGGCTGCCGCGTCCATCTCGGATTCGATGGAGAGCAGCGCCGGGTAGTCGAGCGTTCCCCTCACGGTCAGAACCGTACGGTCATCGCCTTTGGTAGCCGCCACGCGCAGATGCGTCGTGTCGCCTTCTCGCGCGCGACGTCGCTCGCGGCGCTCGGAGAGCTTCACAGCAATCGCGATGATCACGACGGGCCCCCCGAAGACTGGCAGCGAGACGTACCAGTGACCGAGGTGGGCGAACACCGGCGTGAACGTCAGACCGGTCATATGGATTCAGGAAGGCTGCGCGTCGAACGCGGCGGCCGCGACATCGTCTCCGGCGTCCCCCCGGCTGGTTTCGGTGAGGCTGTCTCCCTGCAGGAACCGCCAGACCGCCAGGCATAGGAGCAGGGTGAGGATCACCGCGCTGGATACGCACCACTCGCAGATCGCGTGAATGGAGAACAGCTCGCGGTAGGTCAGGTAGGCGCTGAAGCCGAACCCCACCGTGGTTACGGCCGCCGTCGCGAAGCGCGTCGTCTCGTTCTCGGGGGCGAGCAACAGGCCCAGGATGGTGATGTAGCCGATCAGGCCCATCAGGGCGACGGGAACGCCCGCCAGGTGGGAGTAGACCGAGGTCTGCACCTTGGTGCAGCTTTCGCCCGCCGTGCACGAGGGCTTGATCCCGGCGTAATGCACGTAGGTGAGATAGCTGGCCACCGCAAGGCCGATGACCGTCAGCGCGAGCATCGTGATCCGTAGGGCTCGTTTGCTGACCGTCATCTAGTCCTCTGCTTCCTCACGGCCCGGCAAGCGGATGGCATGTGCGCGGGACTCCGGCCCGAACATAGCACGACCACAGCAAGCGGAATCGGGTTTCTGGAGCTCGCATGGCCCACAAGCGTATGCTCTCGTGGCCATGTCTCGTCGAGGTCTGCGCCTGCTGCTTGCCATGTGCGCTCTGCCGGTGCTCTGGCTGCTCACGAAGAGCTTCCTCGACCTCGGCCTGGGGTTGTTGTTTCTCGCCCCGGCCGTCCTGTTGGCGCTCCCGCTGATCGCGGGGCGCTATGTCGGCGCCGAGCGTCTGGGTCGTGTCGCCGCCCGGCGTGCGCCTGTCGTGCGCCGTTCCGGTCCCTCGCACCTCGCACCCCATTCTTGCTGGCGTGTCCTCCCACGCGGCGGGTTATTGATCGCCGCCTCGCTTGCGGTACGCCCGCCTCCATCGGTTCTCTCCTCGCACTAAAGGCGACCGGCGCGCAAGTCGCCGCCGGCTCTGCCCGTCACTGGCGGTGCCCGACCGCCGGAGTGTGCCGTGGCGCGGATTTGCCCGCGCCTCGGCGGGATGACAACCAGGAGGTTGATCGATGTCGCGCAACAGTCGTATCGGCGTGCTCGCCGGTGCCGTGGTGGTGGCGATCGTGGCGTTTGTGCTGGCCAGCGGCGGCAGTTCGGAGAAGGCCGCGCACACCAGCGGCCATGCCTACATCTACGTGGTCGGGGCAAAGCCGAAGGGCGGCGTCCAGACCCTCACCTACAACAAGGGCGAACAAGTCGTCTTCACCGTCGTTTCAGACGTGGCAGACGAGATCCACGTCCATGGGTTCAACTTCAAGAAGGAGGTCGCGAAGAACGGGAGCGTGACGTTCAGCTTCCCGGCCACCGACCAGGGCGGACATGTGATCGAGCTGGAGAAACGCGGCCAGCAGATCGCCAACCTGGAAGTCCGATGACCGGCCGATCGGACAGGCGGCGCACCCAGTCGAAGGTGCGCCGCCTGGCGTTTGCCTTCCCCGCTTCGATCGCAGCCTCGCTCGCGCTCCCAGCCTCGGCCCTTGCTCACGGGATCGGGGGCAAGACCGACCTGCCGGTACCGCGCTGGCTCTTCGCTTGGGCCGCCGCTGTGGTGCTCATCGTCTCCTTCGTGGCGCTCGCCACGCTGTGGCCGACGCCACGGCTTGAGCGCGCACGCAGCCGCGTTGTCCTGCACTTCCCCCGGGTGCTCGACCCGATCTGCGGCGCGATCGGGGTCGCGGTGTTCGCGATCGTCGTATACGCCGGTTTCGCGGGCGAGCAGGAACTGCCGCCCGCCAATCTTGCGCCCACGTTCGTCTATGTGCCGTTCTGGGTTGGGCTGCCGTTTCTCAGCTTCCTGCTCGGGGACGTGTTTCGCGCCCTCAACCCATGGCGGGCGGTCGCTCGCGGCGTGGTCTGGGTGACCGGCAAGGTGGCCAAAGGAGTTGTGCCGTACAGGCCACGGCCCTATCCCCAGTGGCTCGGGCGCTGGCCGGCCGTCATCGGGATTCTGGGGTTTGCATGGCTCGAGCTGATCTACGTCGAACACGACAGGCCGAGCACGCTGGCGTGGCTGGCGCTTGCCTATGCCGTCGTCCAATGGATCGGAATGGGCCTCTACGGAATCGAGGCCTGGACCTCGCGCGGCGACGCCTTCGCGGTCTACTTCAACCTGTTCTCGCGGCTCTCGCCGCTTCACTGGTTCCGCGATCGGCTGGAGTTGCGCCCGCCGTTGTCCGGCGTGACATCACTGGAGCAGTTGCCTGGCACCGTCCCGCTGCTGGCGGCGATGATCGGCTCCACCAGCTTCGACGGGCTGGAGCAGGGTTCGCTGTGGATCAACTCGATCGAGCCCGAACTGCAGAATCTCTTCTCGAATTTCGGGCTGGGACTCACCCCCGCAACCGAGCTCAGCGGCACCGTCGGCCTGCTGGCAATGGTGGCGATCGTCGGCGGGTTCTACCGCCTCGGCATCCGCGGGATGCATTCGGTTGACCCGAACACAAGCACAGCCGTGCTCGCCGCACGCTTCGTGCATACGCTGGTGCCGATTGCCCTGGCCTATGTGGTCGCGCACTACTTCTCGCTGCTCGTCTACCAGAGCCAGGCAATCTGGTATCTGGCGTCCGACCCCTTGGGTGACGGCTCGAACATCTTCGGGACGGCAGGCGGGCAGATCGACTTCGGCGTGCTCACCCCTAACGCCATCTGGTACGTACAGGTCGGCGCGCTGCTCCTCGGTCACGTATCCGGTCTCGCTCTCGCTCATGACCGCGCTCTCACGCTCTACAAGGACGCTCGGGACGCCATTCGCTCGCAGTACTGGATGCTCGTTGTGATGGTCGGCTTCACCAGCCTCGGACTGTGGCTCCTGTCGGCGGCGAGCTGAATGCTCCCGCCGGCGGGGGCGACGCGTGTAGCTGGCACAAGGGCCACGCCACGCGCGCGCCCGGTTGACCCGCCGAAAACCCAGCCCGAGCGCTACCTGATCTGCATCCCGGAGATCGCGCGTGCGATTACGAGCTGCTGGATCTCCGCGGTGCCCTCGAAGATGTCGTAGATCTTGGCGTCGCGGTGCCAGCGCTCGACGGGGTACTCGCGCGTGTAGCCGTTGCCGCCGAGGATCTGGATCGCGCGCTCGGTGACCCAGACG
>DATMQX010000166.1:0-4208 GCA_035567055.1 Solirubrobacteraceae bacterium | reverse complement strand
CCCTCGTGCGCGTGCACGACCGTCGCCGGGTTCGTGCCCGTCCAGACCCAGTTGACCGTGTCGTTGGAGTAGATGAAGTTCTTGCCGTTGCCCGCATGGATGACCGCCGTCTGATGCGAGGGCCAGCAGCAAGGGTGGTAGTCGCCCCAGATCACGTCGCCCGCGCTGCCGCCCCAGATCGTGTCGTTGCCGTAGCCGCCGAGCAGCCAGTTGTGCAGCTTGGGCCTGCCGACGAGCACGTTGCTCCTGCCCGCCGGCCCCTTGTCCATGATCAGCTTCTGGTAGGGCGGCCAGCCGGCGTGGCTCGTGGAGGCCGGCGCGGGCAGCGCCGTGAGCAGCATCGCGGCGGCGGCGATTGCGCCCAGCGACGGGAGCCAGCGGCTGCGAACGATAGGGTGGGGGGACATGCCGCTGATACCCATGGTTATAGAGCGCACCTCGCGCGGCGAGCGCGAGTTCGACATCTATTCGAGGCTGCTCAACGAGCGCATCATCTTCCTCGGCACGCCGATCGACGACCAGATCGCCAACCTCGTGGTGGCCCAGCTGCTGCACCTCGAGAGCGAGGACCCCGACAAGGACATCTCGCTCTACATCAACTCCCCGGGCGGCAGCATCTACTCGGGGCTGGCCATCTACGACACGATGCAGTTCGTCAGGCCCGACATCAGCACGATGTGCGTGGGCGTCGCGATGTCTATGGGATCGCTGCTGCTGGCCGCCGGCACCAAGGGCAAGCGCGCCGTGCTGCCCAACTCGCGGATCCTGATCCACCAGCCCTCGGCGGGCTTCGAAGGGCAGTCGTCGGACATCGAGATCCACGCGCGCGAGATCCTCAAGGTGCGCGCGCGCATCGACGACATCTACGCCGAGCACACCGGCAGGCCGACCGAAGAGGTGCGCAACGACATGGAGCGGGACCGCTTCTTCACCGCCGAGCAGGCCGTCGACTACGGTCTCGTCGACCGGGTGCTCGAGAGCCACTGAGCTGAAGCGGTGGGGGGCCGCCGGTAGGGATGTCCGCCCTGACCCCGCTGGAGCGCTCGCTGCTCCTGCTGATCGGGCTCCTCACGGCGCTGGCCGGAGTCGCCAACTATTCGAACTGGGCGTCCGTGCCTCGGTTCGCCCTCGCCACGATCGCGCTGGCGGGCCTCGCGTGGATCGTGTCGTTCGCCACCGAGCAGCTCGGCGAGCGCTTCGGGCCGGGCGTGACTGGCCTCTTGCAGTCGACGCTCGGCAACCTGCCCGAGCTGTTCGTGGTGATCTTCGCTCTGCAGAAGGGTGAGCTCATCGTCGCCCAGACGGCGATCGTCGGCTCGGTCTTCGCGAACGCCCTGCTCGTCCTCGGCCTCGTGATCGTCGTCGGCGCCCGCCGCGCGCCCGACGGCGTGATGCGCTTCTCGAAGAAGCTGCCGCGCGACACGGCGACGCTCCTCGGTGTGACGTCCTTCATCATCGTCCTGCTCGGGCTCTCGCTCGCCGCCCACGACCCCGCGAGCAGCCACGTCGATGAAATCTCGATCGTCGGCGCGATCAGCCTGCTCGTCGTGTACCTCGCCTGGGTCGTCCCCTACGTCCGTTCGGACATGACTCCCGGGCTCGAGGCGGTCGTGCAGGGCGGCGGCGGGCAGCCGGTCGAAGTGCCGGCCGCGGCCCCGAGCCGGCCAGGTCCCCGTCTCTCGCTGGCGCTGACGCTGACGCTGCTCGCCGTCGCGGGGGTGGGTTCGGCGTTCGTCTCCGACTGGTTCATCAACGGGCTCGCACCCGCGATCAAGCAGCTCGGCATCTCACAGGCGTTCGCGGGCCTCGTGATCGTGGCGATCGCGGGCAACGCTGTCGAGAACACCGCGGGCCTCGTGCTCGCATGGAAGGGCCGCTCGGACCTCGCGATCTCGGTGGTGAAGAACTCCGTCGCGCAGATCGCGGCATTCCTCTTCCCGCTGCTCGTGCTCATCTCCTTCGCGCTCGCCACGACGCTCACGTTCTCTCTGGCCCCGATCTACATCGGCGCGTTCCTGCTCACCGCGCTCGCGGTCGCCCAGGTCACCGGCGACGGCGAGGCCGCCGAATTCGAGGGCTGGGCGCTCGTCGCGATCTACGTGATCCTCGCGACGGTCGCGCTCTATGAGTGACCGCGGAGCGCGAGCTGCCCCTCGCCGCGCGTGGTCTTGCGCCGCGCAGGCCTCAGCCCGGCCCCGGGAGGGGCCCCTTCATCCTCAGCCTTTCGCGAGCCCGCCGATCAGCGCGCCCGCGATGCCGCCGGCTCCGGCCGCCTGAGCGGTGCTCGGGGCGCCCTCCAGCGGAGCGATGAACATCGTCTGGATCGCGAGGCGCCCGGGGCCGGTGAAGCGGTTCCAGGTGAGCTTGCCACCGCCGCCGAAGATCCCCGTCTTCAGGCCCATCGTGATTGCCTCGAGCTTGACCGTCGGGTCCTTGAAGAGCCATCCGCCGGCCTCCACGTCGATCTGCTCGCCCTCCATCAGCTGTACCAGGAACACGTTGCCGTGACCGTGCAGCCAGACGAGCGCGTCGCCGTTGGTCGCGCGGAACTTGTCCATGAAGAAGCCCGATCCCCCGATGAGCATGTTCTGCACGCCCTTGATCCGTTCGAAGCTGTAGTCGAGGTTGTCCGTCGCCGCGATGAACTGGTGCTCGCGCACGTCGAGGCCCTCGCCCTGGCTCAGGTGCAGCGGCACGCATTGGCCCGGCGAGTCCCTCGAGAAGGCGATCCGCCCCGAGCCGGCCGTCTTCGTGACGAAGAACTCGAGGCCCGCGATCTTGCGGTTGATCGCGCCCGGGAGTTTCTTCAGCTCGATGTTCACCTGCGTCTCCTTCCACAGCAGCACGTGGTGCTCGAACATCACGCTCACATCGCCGAGGTCGATCTGCAGCTCGGGCACGAGCTCGCCGCGGACGTGGTAGGTCACGCCGGCGAACGTCTCGTCGTGGACGACGGGGGGGATCGGCTCAGGTAGGTGCATGGCGGGGTGTTCGCCGCCCGCAGCGCTCTCCCTGCGGGCGGAGCTCTGTCAAGAGGAGCCGTGCTGGCAAGTGCGCCGCGCCGGGCGTGCTCGTCCTAGCCGCCGCCGAGCGCCGCCCGGCCGTGGACGCCGCACGCCGCGCCGCCGCCGAGCACCTGGGCGACGCTCGGCGGGTCGTCGGTGAGCAGCTGCGGCACGCTCACCGCCCGCAGGTGCCTGCTGCGCAGCGCCGCGAAGATGTTCGGCAGCGCGCGCACCGTCTGCCCGTGGTTCTCGTGCATGAGGATGATCGCCCCGCCACGCAGCCCGCCGATCACGTTGCGTTCGATCTGCGCGTAGTTGGCGCCCAGCGAGTCGCCGCTGTCGACCGTCCAGAGGATCTGCAGCAGTCCGTGAGCGCGCACGATCGCGTCGATCGTCGGGTTGCGCCCGCCATAGGGGGGACGGAACAGGAACACCGGCCCGCCCGTGGAGCGGGCGAGCGCCGTCTGCGTGCGCACGATTTCCCGTTCGGCTTCCGCGGGCGCCAGCGCGGTCAGCAGTGGATGCGTGAAGGTGTGGTCGCCGACGGCTCCCAGCGCCCGCTCCTGAGCGGTCGCGCCCGCGATGAGATCGATGTTGCGCCCGACGTCGAAGAACGTCGCGCCGGCGTCGTGCAGGTGGAGCTTCTTGATCACGAGCCTCGTGTACGGGCCCGGGCCGTCGTCGAACGTGAGCGCCACCTCGTTGCCGCGGCGGGCGGCGCAGTAGATCGGCCGCCCCAGCGACACGAGTGACCGCACCGCGGCCGACTCGGCGTGGCCCAGCGGAGCGCCCGTGCTGCGCGTTGCCGCATTGCCGCCGCCGCCCTGCGCCGCGGAAGCCGTCGACGGCACGGTGCGTGCTGTGTGCGCCCGCGCGTGCGAGCCGCCCCCGCTCGCGAGCACCGCAACGACCGCCGCCACGATTGCCAGCGCGACCAGCGCGGCCAGCCCGGTCGCTGTACGACGGCGGCGCCTGCGCCCGCGGCCCCTTGCCCCTGAGCTCCGTTCGGCAGAGCGCCTTGCGGCGCGACGGGAGGCCTCCGTTTCCGGCATCCCGGCCACGGTAGCTGCTCGGTGCGGTCGAGCGCCACACGCTCCCGATGCACGCTAGACTGGCTGATACCTCGCGCCTGGGCGGGGTTTTTCTTCGCCCGAGGCCGCTGTCCTCAACAACGCAGGGATTCCGAAATGGCCCGTGGAGACG
>DATMQX010000165.1:0-26781 GCA_035567055.1 Solirubrobacteraceae bacterium | reverse complement strand
CCTATTTCTTCTTCAGCTTGTCGGTGATCTTCTGCGTATGCGAGACGGGGCTGCCACCGAGCGAGGACTGGAAGGTGAACGTGGCCGTCACGCGAAGCCCCTTCCCCAGCCTGAGGGCGTTCCTGAGGGCCTTCAGCCCGGCAGGGCTGGGCCGCAGCTTGAAGATCACGACGCCGGCCGGGACCGTGGCGCTGCCCATCGCGAAGATGATCTTCGCGGGCCGGCACTTGCCGCCAAGCCGGACCAGGCCGGCACCGCACCTCCTGCCAGAGAGGGCGAACTTACCGTTCGGGAAAGTGAGCAGCCAGCTGAACGTCCCGGGGTTGGTGATCGTCTCGATGAAGATCACCCTGCCGGTCTTCGGTTCGAAGGAGCTCGCGCCGGCGGTGAAGTTGCTGTTGCCCAGCGACGGTTTCGGGCCGGGGGGCGGCGGCGGTGGCGGCGGGCCTGGGCCCGGCACGACGGTGATGACGGTCGGCGCTGCGGCCACCGTGAACGACTGCGTCGCCTGAGGCGCCGGTTCGTATTCGCTGTTACCGGCCTGGTTCGCGTCGATGGTGCACGTCCCCGCGCCGATGAAGCTGACGGTCGAGCCGGAGATCGTGCACACGGAGCTGGTCGACGGGTCAATGTTGAAGGTCACAGGATTTGGCGAGCCGCCACCCGTCGCCGCCACTTTGTACGTCGGGCCCCCGACGACCGCCGCAGTCGGTGAGGTCGATGTGAATTCGATCGCCTGCGGTTTGCCGACAACGGTGACCGATTGTTGCGCCTGCGGCGCCGATTCGTATTCGTTGGTGCCGCCCTGGTTCGCATCGATCTTGCATGTTCCGGCACCGGTGAAGGTGACCGTCGACACCGAGATCGTGCACACGGAGGTGGTTGACGGGTCGATGCTGAAGATGACAGGATTTGGCGAGCCACCACCCGTCGCGGTCACTTGGTAGGTCGGACCCCCGACCGTCGCCGGAGTCGGCGCGCTCGACGTGAATGCGATCGCCTGCGCTTTCCCGACGACCGTGACGGACTGCTGCTTCTGCGGCGCCGGTTCGTATTCGGTGTTGCCCGCCTGGTTCGCATTGACCTTGCACGTCCCACTACCGATGAAACTGACGGTCGAGCCCGAGATCGTGCACACCGAGCTGGTTGACGGGTCGATACCGAACGTCACGGCGTTCCCCGAGCCCCCACCCGAAGCGGTCACGTTGTACGCCGTGCCTCCTACGACCCCCGGCGAAGGCGGAGTCGACGTGAATTCAATCGTCTGCGCTTTCCCCACGACGGTGATGGACTGCTGCTTCTGCGGCGCCGGTTCGTATTCGGTGCTGCCAGCCTGGTTCGCATTGACCTTGCACGTCCCACTACCGATGAAACTGACGGTCGAGCCCGAGATCGTGCACACCGAGCTGGTTGACGGGTCGATGCCAAACGTCACAGCGTTCCCTGAGCCCCCACCCGAAGCAGTCACGCTGTACGCCGGACCCCCAACGACCCCCGGGGAAGGCGGACTCGACGTGAATTCAATCGTCTGCGATTTCAGTTCGATCGCGGTAGACGTCGAGACGAGACCACCTAGGAGGCACGACACCATGAGCGCGCCAGCCGCGATTCGTCCGCGTAGCCGGGTCGCTTTCGACCGCAGAATCGGCGAATCTCCCGGAGCTCCGGGCAGGACAAATCTATTGCTCGTTCGATGGCGCACCTTGAAACGTCTCCCCCAAGTCGCGGTCTTTCGCACGCCCGGGCAGATTAGGATAACGCTCGATCGCGCGAGATGATGCAGGTTCCGACGGTCAGCGATTGCGGCAGGGAGCCGGCCCGCTCAGCGCTTCTTCAACTTGACCGTCATCGTCCGGCTGTGCGAGATCGGGCTGCCGCCTCGGGCGGACTGGAATGTGAACGTCACGGTCACCGGAAGGCCTTTCTTCTGTTTCAGAGCGTTCTTCAGCGCCTTCAGCGCAGATGCGCTCGGCTTGAGCCTCAACGTCACCGCGCCCGGGGCAGCCACGACCGCACTGCCCCTCGCGAAGACGATCTTCGAGGGCCGGCATTTCCCACCGAGAAGCACGAAGCCGGCTTTGCATTTATGGCTGCTCGCGCTGAAGACGCCGAACTTGCCGTTCTGGAACGTGAGCAGCCAGCTGAAGGTCCCTGGATCGCTCACGGTCTGCGTGAACGTGAGTTCCCCTGTCTTCTGGTTGAAGGTCGTTTCCCCGGCGGTGAAGCTGCCGTTCGGTTCCGGTTCGGGCGTGGGGGTCACTGCGGCCGCGACGACGGGGGCTACGGGCACCACCACGACCGGCGGCGGCGGCGGCGAGGACACGCCGAAGGACTGCTGTGACTGCGGCGCCGGGTTGTAGGTCCCGTTCCCCGCCTGATTGGCGTCGATCGTGCAAGTGCCGGCCCCAACGAAGCTGACAGTCGAGCCGGAGATCGAGCACACCGACCCGCTCGAGGCATCGATCGCCAGGGCGACGGGCAATCCCGATGTTGCGGTAGCAGTCGCCGTATACGTCGGACCGCCGACGGTCGCCGACCCGGGCGGGCTCGAGATGAACGCGATCGTCTGCGAGAGCTTACCCGGGGTGACGAGTTGGGCGACGCCCTTGCTCGTCCCGTCTGCCTTGTAGACGGTGAGGGCCACCGTATAGGTGCTGAACGCGGGGAATTCGTGAACGAAGGTGAGCGACGTGGTCTCGAACGTTTTGTTTTCGAGATGCCCCGAACGGTCGTTGAACTGCCACACATAGCGCACGTTCGCTCCGGTAGCGGATCCGGTCGCGTTGAATTCGACTTTCCTTCCGCTCAGCGACGCGAAGCTGAATTTCGCCGCCGGCGCTTCCGACGCTTCGAATTTCAGCCGCTGCAGGCATGTAGCGCCTTTGTTGCTCCACTCCTGCTGGTACCAGAACCTGTCCCCATTTATTTCCTGGTTGTACGTGAGATTTTCGGGCCCTGTTTTGCCCAACGGCGTTCCGAATTCGCTCGCAGGTTCGAACGTACGGCACTTGTCGCCGATCTCCCCCGTGAGTTTGCCCCAATCGGTCCACGCGTTGTTCGGTTCAGGGTCAGTGATCGACTCGACGTGCTCGTGGCTCATCCCACCGAACAGCGCCGAGTCGGACGGGCCGTTGATGTGGTGCGGTTCGTCGCAGTGTTTGCCGTTGACGAACGGATCGTTCGAGTAGACGATGTTGCCGCCGCCTTCGAGGTGGATATCGCCGTGGTAGGCGCAGTAGGTCTGGTGTTCCAGTTCGGTGACGTTTGCCGAGCATTCGGCTTCTACGCTTTCTTCGAAGCAGCTCTCAACCCCTTCGGGTGTCAGCAGAAAGTACTCATGCGCCTGGTCGGCAGGGAGTTTCTTTTCGGCGACGAATTTCGTGAGCTCCGCCCGAAGCTGCGCGTCCGTGAGGCATTTGGGCGCGCGCGTGCAGCCGAAGGACGGGTAGGGGTTTTCATCCGTCAGGCCTTCGCCGAATTTCGACTGGTACTGGACGAATTCGCCGGCGGAGTTGTTGTACTGGGTCGCGACGGAGTCGACGTTCTGGCTGCCGCCGCTGTCGTGTTCGAGGTCTGAAAAGTATTTGTTGACGCCCGTCTTGAAGCCGACGGGATATTCGGCCGGCGGAGAGACTTTCGGCCGCCAGTAGATGGTGTAGTTCGTGTTCGAGGTCATCACGGGACCGCCGCTGTAATCCAGGTTGGTGAAGAATTCGTCGAAGCCACTCGCCGTGCCGCCGACGTGGCTGCCGGGGATCGGCTGGTAGCTCAGCGTCGTGCCGTTCGCCAGGTGCACGATCACCGCCGAGGCGGCTGACGCGCCCAGGCCGAGCAGGCACGCGGCGAGCAGCCCGACCACTGCGCCTCGAACAGCCAACATCCTACGCAAGCCGCTGGAACGCCATCCCTGAGCCGCCACATTTCCCCCCGGATTCGAGATTGTGCCGCGATTCTAACCCCTCACGCGGCGGCTTGTCCAGGCCTCAACGCGTGTCCATGTCCTTCCTACTGAGGATCGACGCGGCGCTCGCGCCCGCGCAGGCGAAAGAACGCCGCGGGGCCCAGCACCAGGGCTGCGTGCTCACGACCGGGGTGTCCGCCGGCCGCAGCCCCTCACCGAGACTCGGACCGGCCCCTACCCTCTCCAACCCCACGCTCCTAGCAGTGGCGCCGCCGCCGAAAGCCTGCGAGTCCTGCCCGGCCCAGCCAAGCGTGCCGGCCGCTATCGCTTCTTCAGCTTTACGGTCATTGTCTGCGTGTGCGTCACGGGACTGCCCCCGCGGGCGGACTGGAACGTGAAGGTAGCGGTCACCGGCAGGCCCTTCTTCTGTTTCAGGGCCTTCTTGAGTGCCTTCAAGGCGGAGGCGCTCGGCTTGAACGCGAACGTTACCGTCCCCGCCGCCGGGGCGAAGTGGCTACCGCGCGCGTAGACGACGTTCGCGGGACGGCACTTACCGCCCAGACGGATGAAGCCGGTCTTGCAGCGGTGACTACTCGCGGCGTACACACCGAACTTGCCGTTCCGGAAGGTGAGCAGCCAGCTGAAGGTCCCGGGGTTGCGGATCGTGACGGTGAGCGTGATCACCCCCGTCGCGCCGTTGGCCGTGGCCGAGGGTAGGGTGAAGTTGCTGCTAGGCGCCGGGAGCGGTTCAGCGGCGGCCGCGCCTGCAACGGGGACCGGGGACACCGGGACCACCGGGGCCGACGGCGCGATGACGCTGATCGCCTGGGTGACCTGCGGCGCGGGTTCAGTCAAGCCGTTGCCTGGCTGGTTGGCGTCGACCCTGCACGTGCCTGCGCCGAGGAAGCTGACCGTTGCTCCGGCGATCGTGCAGACGGTCGTGCTCGACGCGTCGATCGTGAGAGTCACGGGGAGCCCGGAGCTGGCTGCGGCTGTAGCGTTGTACGTTGGTCCACCGACTTTGGCCGAACCAGGGGCGGCCGAGGTGAATGCGACCGTTTGTGGTTCCCGGATCGGGCTCACGAGTTCCGAGAAGCCTCTGCTGGTCCCATCGGCCTTGAAGACCGTCAGCGCCACCGGGAACGGGGCCGGGAACGGGAACGTGTGGTTGATCGTGAGTTCGGTGGTCTCGATCGTTTTTGGTTCGCCGCCGACGTCGTTGAACTGCCAGGCGTAGTGCGAACCGGGTGTCGACCCCGCTGTGTTGAATTCAACCGTGTTCCCGCTTATAGAACCGATCGCGAAGTTGGCCGTCGGGGCTTCGGACGGTGAGAAGTTGAGACGCTGCAGACAGGTGTGGCCTTTGTTGCTCCACTCCTGCTGGTACCAGTACTTGTGGCCGTTGATTTCCTGGTTGTAGGTGTGGCCAGCAACTTCGCCGAGGGGCGTTCCGAATTCGCTTTCTTCTGCGAACGTACGGCACTTGTCGCCGTTCTCATAGCCGGTGATTTTCCCAGAGCCGCCGAAATCGGTCCACGCGCTGTTGGGTTCGGGATCGGTGATCGACTCGTTGTGCTCGTGACTGAGGCCGCCGAACAGAGCGGAGTCGGACGGTCCGTTGATGTGGTGCGTCGGCACGTCGCATTCTTTCCCGTTCACGAACGGGTCGTTCGAGTACACGATCGGGCTTTCGGCTTCGACCCAGCTGTGGTAGGCGCAGAATTCCCGATGTTCTTTCGCGTTCGCGGAGCAATGGAGGCCGGCCGGTTCAAAGCAGCTCTCGACGCCTTCGGGAGTCAGCACGAAGTACTCGACTCCGAGCCCCGTCGGAAGCGCGTTTTCGCCGATGTATTTCGCGAGCTCCGTTTTGATCTGTCCGTCGGTCAGACAGATCGTGGCGCGCGTGCAGCCGCTCACGGGGTAGGCGTGTTCGTCGATCAGCTGGCCGGCGAATTTCGAGTTGTATTCGGCGAAGCTGCCCGTGGCGTCGTTGTACTGCGCAGCCACCGAATCCACGTTCTGGTGTCCACCGCTGTCGTGCTGGAGGTCTTCGAAGTAGGTGTTGACGCCGGTCGTGAACCCAGCTGGATACGCGGGCGCCGTGTTCGGCCGCCAGTAGAACGTGTAGTTCGTGTTCGACGTCATCACGGGACCGCCGTTGTAGTCCAGGTTTTTGAAGAACGCGTCGAACGGGGCCGCGGCCGAGCCACTCAGGGGACTCGAACTGGTTGACGGGGCGGTTCCGGGAGCGGGCAGGTAGCTCAGCGTCGTGCCGTTGCCGAGATGGACGATGACCGCAGACGCGGCTGACGCGCTCACGGCAAGGACGAGCACCGCGAGTAGCCCTGCTAGGGCGGCTCGCGCGGCCAGCACGTTGCGCACGCCGTGGGTTCGATCCACCTCGACAGACACCGCTTCCCCCCGCATTCGAGATTGTCCGGAGATACTGACCCGCCACGCCTGCCGTGTCGACACGCTCAAGACCTCTTCCTTTCGGCACTATTGAGGATCGACGTCGACGCTAAAGCTCACACCGGCGTGATCGCGATCGCTGGACAACTGTTGCACCGCCTCCCCCACCGCGGCGACCGCCGACCTGCGCTCCGCGGACTTCACGACGAGCACTCGACGCTCCCGGCCTCGCAGGCGAAACAGCGCCGCCGGGCCGAGCACGACGGGGTTCTCGTCGGGGCCTGAGCCACTCGCCAGCCCAGCGTCTGCGAGCCCCGACCTTCCGCCGAACGCCTCCCGCAGACGCGCCCCCACATCCTGCGCCGCCGCCTGAGCGGCACGCGCGTCAGGGGCAGCGCAGACCACTCGAATCAGATGCGAGAACGGCGGGTAGCCGAGCGCGCGCCGCCGGTCCAGCTCGCCGGCGAGAAACCCCGCGCTGTCGTGCTGGGCCGCCTGCAGGATCGATCTCGCCTCGGGGGCGATCGTCTGCACGAGCACCCTGCCGTGCGCACCGCGCCCCACCCGCCCGGCGAGCTGGGCGATCAGCGCGAAGGTGCGCTCCTCGGCGCGAAAGTCGGGGAAGCGCAGCGTCGCGTCGGCGTCCAGCACGACGCCGAGCGTCACGTCCGGGAAGTCGTGGCCCTTGGCCACCATCTGCGTGCCGATCAGTGCGCCGCAGTCGGCGGCCTCGAAGCTGCGAAGCAGCGCGCCGACGTCCCGCTCCGCCGCGTCTGCGCCCGCGCCGCCGCCGGCGGCCGCCCCTTGCGCCGAAGCCGGCAGCCCACCCCCTGCGAGCACGTCGGCGTCGAGGCGGAATACCGGGAAGTCGCCATCGTCGAGCAGGGCGCTGAGATCGTGCTCGAGACGCTCCGTCCCGGCGCCATGGCGCGCGACGGACGTGGAGGAGCAGCCGCTGCAGCGATCGGGGACGCGCTCACGGTGGCCGCAGTGGTGGCAGGCGATGAAGCCTCCGGCACGGTGCAGGACGAGGGCGACGTCGCACTCCGGGCAGCTCCACACACGCCCGCAGGAGCGGCAGGAGAGGAAGTTCGACCAGCCGCGGCGGTTGAGCAGCACGATCGCCTTGCCACGCTCGGCGCGAACCTCGGCGAGCGCCTGCGCGGTGAGCGGGTGCAGGCCGTGGCTCTCGCCCCGCATGTCGAGCACGTCCACCTGCGGCAGCGGGCGCCCGTCAACGCGCCGCGGCAGCGTCAGCGCGCCGACGCGGTGGACGCTCTCCGGGCGCGGCGTCGCGCTGCCCATCAGCAGCAGGGCGCCGCAGCGGGCGGCGCGCTCGGCGGCGACGTCGCGGGCGTCGTAACGCGGGTCGCCTTCGTGCTTGTAGGAGGAGTCGTGCTCCTCGTCGATGACGATCAGGCCGAGATCGTCGATCGGCGCGAAGACGGCCGAGCGCGGTCCCACGCACACGCGCGCCTCGCCTTCCCGCAGGCGGCGCCACTCCGCGTAGCGCTCGGCCGGGCGCAGCCGCGAGTGCAGCACCGCCACCGTCTCGCCGAAGCGTTCGACGAAGCGCCCCACTATCTGGGGCGTGAGGGCGATCTCGGGGACGAGCACGATCGCACCGCGACCGTGCTCCAGCGCAATCGCCGCCGCGCGCAGGTAGATCTCCGTCTTGCCGGAGCCGGTGACGCCGTACAGGAGCCGCTCATCGGCGGTGCGCCGCTCCAGCACGGCCGCCAGCGTGAAGAGCACACGCTGCTGCTCGTCTGTCAGCTCGGGTGGATGCGGGCTACGTGAGCCCACCGGGCGGTGGCGGGGGCGTGCGACGGCGCGGCGCTTGCGGCCGCTCAAGCGGCGCGCCGCGCCAGGGGGCAACACGAGGCCGAGCGCGCGGGCGGTCGTCGAGCAGTACTCGGTGGCCAACCACTCGGCGAGCTCGACGAGGTCCGCGGGCACTCCCAGCTCGAGCGCTCGCACCGGCGCCAGCAGCCGCTCCTCCGCGACGTCGCTGTGCTCGGCGAGGCCCACCACCACGCCGAGGACCTCGCGTCGGCCGAAGGGAACGACGAGCATCGAGCCGACGCCGACCGCGCCATCCCGCAGCTCCTCGGGCAGCACGTAGTCGAATGGCCCCTGCAGCGCGCGGGTGGTCGTGAGCGGCTGGACCTGGGCGATGGCGAGCCCTCCCGCGGACGGCGAGGAGGGCTCTACCTGGGCGATGCAGGGCACCGTCCGGAGCCTAGATGGGGGTGCGGTCAGAGGCCCGCGGCGGCGCGCAAGGCCTGCGCCTTGTCGGTCCGCTCCCACGTGAAGTCGTGGTCGTCGCGCCCGAAATGACCGTATGCCGCGGTCTTCTGGTAGATCGGCCGGTGCAGCTTGAGCTCCTCGCGGAAGGCGCCGGGGCGAAGGTCGAAGACCTCGTCGACGGCCCGCGCGATCTGGCTGCGGGTGCGGTCCGCCTTCTCGGTTCCGAACGTCTCGACCATCACCGACACCGGGTGGGCCACGCCGATGGCGTAGGCGACCTGCACTTCGGCCCTGTCCGCCAGTTCGGCGGCGACGATGTTCTTGGCCACCCAGCGCGCCGCGTAGGCGGCGGAGCGGTCGACCTTGGAGGGGTCCTTGCCCGAGAAGGCGCCGCCGCCGTGGCGGGCCATGCCGCCGTAGGTGTCGACGATGATCTTGCGCCCGGTGAGGCCGCAGTCGCCCATCGGGCCGCCGATCACGAAGCGTCCGGTGGGGTTCACGAGGAAGTTCCTCACGAGCTTCTTCTCGTCGTAGAGATCGGCGGGGAGCACCGGGCGCAGCACGTGCTCGAGAAGGTCCGGCTTGATCAGGGCCTCAGAGTCGATGCCGTCCGCGTGCTGCGTGGAGATGAGGATCTTCTCGATCTCCACCGGACGCCCGTCCTTGTAGCGGACCGTCACCTGCGTCTTGCCGTCGGGACGCAGGTATGGGACGACCTCGCCCTTGCGGACCTCCGACAGGCGCTTGGCGAGCTTGTGCGCGAGCGAGATCGGAAGCGGCATCAGCTCCTCGGTCTCGTTGGAGGCGTAGCCGAACATCATGCCCTGGTCGCCGGCGCCGGCGACGTCGAGCTCGTCTTCGTCGGCCGGATCGTGGCGGGTCTCATACGCCGCGTCCACGCCCTGGGCGATGTCCGGCGACTGCTTGTCGATGGCGTTTATCACCGCGCAGGTGTGGCAGTCGAAGCCGTAGCGGGCGTCGTCGTAGCCGATCCTGCGCACCGTGCTGCGGGCGATGTCCTGTATGTCCACGTAGGTGTCCGTGGAGATCTCACCGGAGACCACGATCAGACCTGTGTTCACGAGCGTCTCGCATGCCACGCGCCCATAGGGATCGTCGGTCAGGACGGCGTCGAGGACTCCGTCGGAGATCTGGTCGGCGATCTTGTCCGGATGCCCCTCCGTGACCGACTCTGAGGTGAAGAGGAATTCGCTGTCGGAAAGCTCAGTCATGGCGTCGTGGGTTCAGCTCCAGGGATCTGGGACGGCCCCCAACGGGCCGCCCGGGGTTGGCAAAAGTCGCCGAAGTCTATGCTGCGCGGGCTCGGCCGCGCTGGCCGCGCTCCACGAAATCGATGATCAGCGGCACGCCGTCCATCCCGTAGCGCGCCCGCAGGCGGTTCTCGAGAAAGTAGGCGTAGTCGCGCGTGACGCGCGCACGGGAGTTGACCTGGATCGCGAAGCGAGGAGGCCGCTCGCCGATCTGGGCCATGTAGATCAGCTTCAGGCGATGCTGGCTCGATCCGCGGCGGGTGCCGACCGGAGGCTGACGGGCCTGAACCGCCTCCGATAGGAAGCGGTTCAGCTCGGGCGTGGGGATGCGCCCCGCCATGCGCTCGCCGAGGGTGATCGCCTCGGTCAGCAGCCGCGAGACGTGGCGGCCGGTCTTGGCGCTCGCCGTCAGCACGCGGGGGCGCAGGCGCAGCTTCTCGGCTACACGCGCGCGCTCGTGATCCAGGTCGTCCTCGGTGCCGTCGTGCAGGTCCCACTTGTTGAGGACGATCACCGTCGCACAGCCCGCCTTCATCGCCAGCTCGGCGATGCGCAGATCCTGCGAGGTGACTCCGTCGGTGGCGTCGCAGACGACGAGCGCCACGTCGGCGCGCTCGGCGGCGCGCTGCGAGCGCAGGGTCGTGTAGTACTCGACCGAGTCCGAGACCTTCGACTGGCGGCGCATGCCGGCGGTGTCGACGAGGATCAGCTTGCGCTCGCCGACCATCAGCGGCATGTCGATCGCGTCGCGCGTCGTGCCGGCGTCCTCGGAGACGATCACCCGCTCCTCGCCAAGGAAGCGGTTGACCAGCGAGGACTTGCCAACGTTCGGCCGGCCGATGATCGCGAGGCGGATGGCGTCCGCGTCCGCCTGGAGCTCGCCATCGGGCAGCAGCTCGACTATGCGGTCGAGCAGATCGCCCGATCCCAGCCCCTGAGCGGCGGAGACGGCGAGCGGCTCGCCGAGCCCCAGGCGGTGGAAGTCCGCTGCGAGCGGTAGATCGCCGACGCCATCGATCTTGTTCGCGGCGACGATCGTCGGGATAGGCGCGCGGCGCAGAAGGTCGGCCATCTCCTGGTCGCCCGGGCGCAGCCCGGCACGCGCATCGACGACCAGCACGGCCACCTGCGCGTCGGCGATCCCCGCGCGCGCCTGCTCACGGATCGATCCGGCGAGCGGGTCCTCGTCCTCGAAGTCCATGCCGCCCGTGTCGATCAGCTTGAACTGCCGTCCGTTCCACTCGCAGTCGAGCTCCTTGCGGTCCCGTGTGATGCCCGGGCGCTGGTGCACGACCGCCTCCCTAGTGCCGGTGAGGCGGTTGATCAGCGAGGACTTGCCCACGTTTGGATAGCCGACGACGGCGACCTTCATCAGGCCAGTATGACCTCGAAGCCGCCTGGTCCCCCGACGGGGCGCTCAGCCGGTGCGACGCGTCGGCTCCTCCGAGCTGAGCGCCGGCGGGCTCATTTCGCGGTCAGGATCACGATGGACAGTACGAGCGCGACGAGCAGCGCCGCAACCGCAAGGAGTCGCGCCCGCCAGATCTCGGGTGTGACGGTCCCCCGCAGTGCCGCGCCTGGGCTCGAGGTATCGACCCGGACCGCCGGGGCGCTCCGAGCTGGCGCGGGGGGCCGCCGCGGCCTGCGCACCGGCGGTCTGGCCGCGGGCATCCGCGTCGTCGGCCGCTCCTTTTGATCAGGTTCTGCCGGGAGGGAGCGGATCTCGACGGTCTCCAGGATCCGCCCGGCCTCGCCCCCTGAGTCGGTGCTCGCGCCGTCACGACGCGCTGCGAGCTGCTCGCGTGCCTGTTCGAGCTGCGCGACCAGAGCGTCCCGCTCGCGCTCCAGCCGACCGCCGTGCTCGATCGCCGCGTCACGCTCGCGGACCGCGCGATCACGCCCGATCACCGCAGCGTCCCGCTCCTCCGTTCGGCGGGTGCCGAGCGCGGCCGTCGACTCCCATCGCCCAAGGGCGTCCTCGGCCCGAGACCGCGCCTTCTCGCGCTGGGCGAGCATCCGGGAACGCTCAAGCCGCGCAGCGTCGCGCTCCGCGACCGCCTTATCCCGTTCGCGCAGCGCCTCGGTCCGTTCGGCGCGTGCCGCGTCGCGCTCGCGCCCGAACTCCGCGGCCTTCATGGCGGACGCTCGCTCCCTCTCGGCCTCCGCCCGCAGGTCGGCGATCCGGAGCTCGACCTCGGCCTCGATCGCATCGTGCCGCTCGGCGGCGGCGGTCTGTTGCGCGGCGAGCGCGGCCTTGAGCTCGCGCCGCAGCTCGTCGCGGTGGCGCTTGACCTCGCCGAGCTCGACGACCGCCGCGTCGCGTGAGCGCACCGCCGCGTCGTGCTCTTCACGCAGCCGGCCGCCGTTGTCCGCTTCGTCGTCCTTCGACCGTGCGGCGGGCGCGCTGCCGGCCGCTGCCCTTCGGCCGCGAGCTGGTGTGGGGCTCGAGCGGCGACGGCGTCCGCCTGTGGGCAGCGATGGCGGCGGCAGGCGCACGGTCACGTCGGGCGCCACGGTCAGCTCCGCCTCACGCAGACCGCCCTGCTCAGTCGACCAGGGGAACGCCGCGCACCACGGCTCGCCCTCTTCGGCGACCCATGGCTTGTGATCCAGCAGCGCCAGGAGACGGTACTCGCGCCCTCCCGTAATCGCTGTCAGCGCGGGGCGCATGAAACGCCGCCCCTTGACCCCGGACCACCGTCCGGACACCTCAACACACGAATCGGGCCGCACCTCGAAGCGCTCAACGTCAAAGCTCGCGGGCTCGAGCTCGCTCACGATCCACCTCCTGGATGGGATGAAGGGTCCGGACTACCCCGGATTCGCCCGAGAATGCGCGCCGCACGCGGATTCCCACACATGTAGGAGACCCCGCGCCGGCCTTCAGGTGGCTGCGCCGGCAACAGCCTGGCGTACCTCGGCCTTATGGCAGCAGCTCGAACGCTTTACGGTGTCGGGGAACCACGCCGCCGAAGTGGCGACGGTCGAGCGTCACGATCGTTGGCGCGTCCAGCCGCTCGGCGAGCGCGATGATCGAGGCGTCTGTGCCGCCGAGCGGGAAATCGGCGTATTGCTCCACGAGCTCGGACATGCGGGCGAAGTCGCCGCTGCTCGGGCCTTCGACGTCGAGCGCGCCGATGGCGCGCAGGAACTGGCCCTCGATGCCGGGGCCGAACCGCCTTCCGACGAAGTACGTCGCCTCGGCGACCACTAGCGCCGGTAGAACGAGCCGCAGGTCCTCTCGCTCAAGCGTTGCGACGCACGCCCGGTGGTCGCGGTCATCCGCGTCCGTGGCCGCGTACAGCGGGCCAGCGTCAACGACCGCGAGGGTCGTCATTCCACTCGTGCTCGAGCAGTTCCTCCATGTGGCGCGCGGTGCTTGCGTGACCGCTGTGGCCGAGCGCAGCGAACGACAGCTTGCGGCGACGACCGGGCTGGAGACCGAGGTGCGCCTGCAGCGCCTCGCGGGTCACCTCTGACGCGGACACGTCACGTCGCCGCGCCTCCCGATGCAAGGACTGGGCAAGATCGTCTGGCAACGATATAGTGGTGCGCTTCATACGCGCATACTAGCATCACAAGGGCGCGAGACCACGAGCGACGCAACGGCGCGCGCGGTCGTACAACACGCATTTCCGTCAGAAGCTCAGCCTCTCGAAGTCGTTCCAGAAGATCTCGACCTGGTTGGTCGTGCCTTCCCAGTTGGGAATGTTGAGCGTTCGCACTCCTCCGCCGCCGCGAGAGTTCAGCTGGTAGGAAACGGTGGCGCTGGGCGGGGTGCTGCCCTTGATGAAGACCTGCGCACCCTGGAGGAACGGGGGCTTGCTGAGGACCGGGTCTTCATTCAGGGTCGTTTCTTCCTTGTTTTCCCAGTTGAACGCGAAGAACGCGTTCACCTCCTTTTCCCATGGACACAGTTTCGCCGTGCAGATGTTCAGGCCGTTGATCAGCAGTTCGTCGTTTTCGCCTGGCTGGTTGCCCCAGTACTCCTTGTACCTGATCATCACCCCGCCTGAGCTACCGGGGTTTTTCCCGGTGTAGTTCTCGAAGGGAACCGAGCCGAGCAGGCGTATCGCGTAGTCGCTTCTCACGAAGGGCTCCATGTAGACATGGACCGTCCTGGACGGCTGCACGAGCGCGAACTCGTAGCGCTGAGCAACTTTGGCGGTCACCGGTCCCCACGCGCCTCCGCCGGTCGAGCCGTCGGTGATTTCGAAGGATGCGAGCGGCGTCGTGGTCGTCCGCACGCCGTTGGAGTCGACCGGCCAGATCTGCACGGTGTCGCCGATCAAGCCGGTGTTCTGCGGAAATTCGAGGGCCTTGCCGGCGAGCACGATCTTGCCTTTCTGGGCGACGATGTCATGCGCTGGAAGGTTGCCCCTGAAGAATTTGAACATCTGCTGGAACGACTCAGACGACGTGGATGTCTGAACGTGTGTCTGGTTTGGGATCGTGACATTTTGGGCGCCTTCCATGTGTCGTTCGGGTTTGCTGCAGGTGACGTCGCCGCAGCGACCCGCCCAGAGCGCGAGCGTCCTCACGCCCGGGTTTTTTTCCTGGCCGTCGACGTTGACGTAGCTCGCCACGCTTTCCCGGCGCTTGGCCGCTTCTTCGCCTTCAGTCAGGTAGCTGTACATCACCGACGTGCCCTCGGAGTGCCCGATGACGTCGACCTGGGACCTTCCTGTGCGCTGCTTGAGGGTCGCGATCGCTTCGTCTATCTGTTTGTCGACTTCGGTCTTGTTCCCGACCGCGGCCGTGGAGTCATAGTCGAGCTCCATGACCCAGCTCGGCGCCCAGCCGTTGCTTTCGAAGCGCATGGCCTGCGAGGCGAAATTTGATCCCGCACTCTCGAAGCCGTGGACGAAGAGGATCGGTCGGCGTTCAAAGGTCGACGCAGCCGCTCCACCCGCTGCAGCCATCAGCAGCATGCCCGCACACATGCAAGCCAACAGCATGCGCGCAAGCCCCATGTGGCTGAGGCGATTGCATCGACCGTTGCTGCTCATATTCCCGCTCCCTCCCGCCGACGTTAAGCGGCGTGGCTCCCCATTACCGGACGCGACATCCGCCGCAATCGATCAAGTACCCGGCGGGCAGCCCCATTTAGCGTGGCGATCTGCCGAACTTGCCCGGCGGCGGTTATGCACGTGCACAACCGCCCTTCCGAGACGCGAGCAGCGGGCCGGCCGTCCTCTACAAGGACTCCGAGGAAGCGCTCGCCGAGCTCGCTCTCACTCCCCCACGGCCGGCGCTCGCCTCTCGCGCGAGCGCCGCGATCCGCTCAACGACCTGCTCCATGCTGAGATCGGTCGTGTCGAGAACGACGGCGCCGCGGGCAGGCCGCAGCGGGCCGTGCTCGCGACTGATGTCGCGCTCGTCGCGCAGGGCCTGCTCGGCGAGCACGAGCTGCGGATCGGCGCCGAGCTCCGCGGCGCGCCTGCGCGCGCGCTCCTGGGCGTCGGCGGTGAGGAAGATCTTCAGGTCGGCCTGCGGCGCCACGACCGTGCCGACGTCGCGTCCCTCCGCCACCCAGTCTCCTCCGCCGAGCAGAGCGCGCTGCTTGGCGACGAGCGCATCGCGCACCTCTGGGTCGGCCGCGATGCGCGACGCTGCCTCCGAGACCTCCGGCGCGCGGATCGTCTCGGTCACATCGCGGCCGTCGCAGCTCACACGCGGCGCCTGCGGCGCGCTCGCGCCGTGCATCTCGATGCGCGCCTCGCGGGCCAGCGCTGCCGGAGACCGCTCGGGGTGCTCGAGCGAGAGCCACGCGACGCAGCGGTACATGGCGCCGCTGTCGAGGTAGCCGTAGCCCAGCTCTCGCGCGAGCTCGCGCGCGACGGTGGACTTGCCGGCCCCGGCGGGCCCGTCGATCGCTATCAGCATCGGTGTAGGTGCGAGATCATGAGCTGAGGCCAGCGAGGTCCTCGACAAAACCGGGATACGACACGGACGCGACCTCCATGCCCCGCACCTCGACGCCCTCCTTGGAGGCGAGGCCCGCGACGGCACCCATCATCGCGAGGCGATGGTCTCCGCGCGCGTCCAGCGTGCCCCCTCGTAGCCCTCCGCTGCCACGCACGGCGAAGCCGTCGTCGGTTGCCTCGATGTCCGCGCCCAGCCCGCGCAGGCCCTCGACGACACCCGCGATGCGGTCCGACTCCTTGATCCGTAGCTCCTGCGCGCCGCGCACGACCGTCTCGCCTTCGGCGAAGCAGCCGAGCAGGCCCACGAGCGGCAGCTCGTCGATCGCGAGAGGCACCTCTTCGGGCTCGACGACGGTGCCCTCGAGCGCGCCGTGGGCGACGTCCAGGTCGCTGACGGGCTCATCGGGGGTAAGCTCGCCCGTGTCCTCCTCCAGGTCGCCGAGCACGATGCCCTGCATGCGCCGCACGATCCGCAGAAAGCCCGATCGCGTCCAGTTGACGCCCACGTCGCCGATCAGCAGGCGCGAGCCGGGAACGAGCACGCCGGCGGCGACGAGGAAGGCGGCGGAGCTGGCGTCGCCCGGCACGGTCACCCTGTCGAGCAGCAGCTCGTCGGCGTTGACGACGGTCACGTGGTGGCCGTGCCGGTGGATCGACACGCCGGCGCGCAGCAGCATGCGCTCGGTGTGATCGCGGCTCCGTGACGGCTCGCCGACGGTGGTCGCACCGTCGGCGGCGAGCGCGGCGAGCAGCACGCACGACTTGACCTGCGCGCTCGCGACCTCGAGCTCGCACGAGATCGCTCGCAGGCGCGCGCCGCGGACCACGAGCGGTGCGAAGCGACCGCCCGTCGGCTCGATCTCGGCGCCCATGTGACGCAGGGGCTCGGCGATCCTGTCCACGGGCCGCCGGCGGATCGAGTCATCGCCGTCGAGCATGAAGGACCGCCCGGCCTGGGCCGCCAGCCACCCCGGCAGCAGGCGCAGCAGCGTGCCGGCGTTGCCCACGTCGATCGGCCCCTCCGGCTCGCGCGCCTCGCGCAGACCGGTGCCGCGCACGACGACCTCCTCATCGCGCTGCTCGACGAGCGCCCCGAGCGCGCGTACGGCCTCGAGCGTCGAGGTCGTGTCGGCCGCGTGCAGGTAGCGCTCGATATGCACGGGTTCCGACGCCATCGCCCCGAGAAGCGCCGCGCGGTGTGAGATCGACTTGTCAGCCGGCGCACGGAGCTCACCGGAGAGTCCGCGTGCGGGCTCGAAACGCATGTCCACCTGACCCTATTATGCCCGCGGCAATCAGGCCCGGGCGACCGGGAATCCGAGGCCGGCGATCAGCTGCTCGGCGCGCCGGGAGTGCTCCTCGCCGCCGATCCACAGCGCCACCACGCCCTGGCGATTGTCCTCGGAGGGCGACAGCGCCATGTCGACGATGTTGACCCCGGCATCTCCCAGGGCGAGCGCGATGTCGGCGATCACGCCGGGACGGTTCGGCACCGACGCGCGGATCTCGTGCACCGGCCCGCCGGTCAGGCCCGCCCCGAGCAAGGCCTCGCGGTCGCTGCGCGCCTCCTCGTTCCAGGACGTGACGGCACCCGCGTCACCCTCCTCGAGCGCCGAGCGGATCGCCGCGAGCCGTGAGGCGAACTCGTCGATGCCGGCGATCAGGGCGTCCCGGTTGGACAGGTAGATGTCCGTCCAGATCGCGCTGTTGGCGCCGGCCACGCGGGTGGCGTCGCGAAAGCTCGGGCCGACCGCCGGCAGCCTCGGCGATGACTCCTCTCCGAGCAGGCTCGCCGCCTGGCTCGCCAGCAGGTTGGCGAGCACGTGCGGCAGCTGCGAGACGCAGGCCATCAGCCGGTCGTGCGTCTCCGCGTCGATCGCGGTCGGCTGTGCACCGAAGCCGGTGAGCAGACGGTGCAGGCGCTCATACAGCACGCCAGCGGTGCTGCCGCGGGCAGGCGTCAGATACCAGGTGGCGCCGTCGAAGAGGTCCTCGCGCGCGTGCTCCACTCCCGCCGTCTCCGCGCCGGCGAGCGGATGACCGCCGATGAAGCGCTCGTCCTCGCCGACGTCGGCGAGCACACGCTTGGTGGAGCCGACATCCGTCACGACGCATCCCGCCGCGGCGCTCTCCAGCGCGACGCGTACGGTGTCGGCGAGCGCGCTGACCGGCGTGGCCACGAACACCACGTCGGCGCCGGCCACGGCGTCGCGCGGGTCCTCGGACTGCGTGTCGATCGCCCCGAGCTCGAGCGCGGCCGCCCGCACGCCCGGCTGCGGGTCATAGCCGCACACGCTCGCATGCGCCCGCCGCCGGGCGGCCAGACCGATCGAGCCGCCGATCAGCCCGACCCCGAGCAGCGCGACCTTCACGCCGGGCTGAGCGCCTTGCCGGCGAGCGCGGCGACCCGCTCCACGGCACCGACGTACTCCGCGAAGCCATCCGCGCGCAGAGCCTGCGGACCGTCGCAGACGGCCTCCTCCGGACATGGGTGCGTCTCGACGATGATCCCGTCCGCGCCCGCGGCCGCCGCTGCCAGCGACAGCGGCAGCACCAGCTCCCGCCGGCCGGCCGCATGGCTCGGGTCGACGATCACCGGCAGGTGCGAGAGCTCCTTCAGGATCGGCACCGCCATCAGGTCCAGCGTGACGCGCCGGTGGTCTGTCTCGAACGTGCGGATCCCCCGCTCGCAGAGCATCACGGACGGGTTGCCTTCCTTGAGGATGTACTCGGCCGCCATCAGCAGCTCGTCGAGCGGGGCCGACAGGCCGCGCTTGAGCAGAGCCGGGCGCCCGGAGCGGCCGATCTCCGCGAGCAGCGTGTAGTTCTGCATGTTGCGAGCGCCGATCTGGATCACGTCGGCGACCTCCAGCACGGCGTCCAGGTCACGGACGTCCATCAGCTCGGTCACGATCGGCAGGCCGGTCTCGGCCTTCGCCTCCGCCAGCAGCTTCAAGCCCTCCTGGCCCAGGCCCTGGAAGGCGTAGGGAGAGGTGCGCGGCTTGTATGCGCCGCCGCGGAACAGCGTGCCGCCGGCGTCGCGCACGACGCGCGCGGTCTCGAGGAGGGAATCACGTGATTCGACCGTGCACGGCCCCGCGATCATCGCGAAGTTCTCGCCCCCGATCTTGCGCCCCCCGATGTCGAGGACCGTCCGCTGGCCGTGGGTTATCTGGATCGAGGCGAGCTTGTAGGGCTTGAGTATCGGTACGACCCGATCGACACCCGGCTGGCCCTCGAGGCCGAGGCTCTCGACGCTCACGTCCTGCTCGACATCGCCGATCGCGCCGATCACCGTCACACGCGCGCCGCGACTGCGATGGGCCAGCGCCCCCGCACGCTCGATCTTCTCGACGACCGCGTCCACCTCCTCGTCGGTCGCGGTCTCCTTCATGACAATCATCATTGACTCATCCTTTCACTGACGCCTGGAAATGGTAGAGGTGCTGCCACTGCGGCTCAGCGGCGCTGCCGCCGGTCGCTCGTGAGTGGGCGCAAGGCCCGCGCAGAAGGCGCTCGGTCCGTCCTGGACCCGGTGCGACCATGCGAGCCCTCTCACGAACGGGCCCGGGCCGGAGCGCCTAGCTAAATCGCCAGGCGTAGAAGGACGACCAGCCGGCTGGCGCTGGAGAGGTAAGAGCTGGTGTGCGAGCCGATACGTGCATGTCGTCCACGTGCTTTGTAGCAGAGAATGAGCGTTTGGTCGAATGCTGGGCAGCGCGGGCCGGTCGGGAAGATCGGGCGTGCGCAGCGCTCTCCCGTGGGCGGCGTTGGCCTGCCTGCCTGCCGCTGGCGGTGGCAGCGCCGGGGGTGAGGGGCCGCCCTCAGCCGGCGACGGCCGGCTGGAGCACCTCGGACAGCGCCGTCAGGAAGCGCTCGTTCTCCTCCGGGAGCCCGTAGGTGACGCGCAGCGCCGGTGTCTGAGAGCCGAGAGCCGTACCGCTGCGCACGAGCACCCCACGATCCACCAGCCCGCGCATGATCTCCGTCTCGTCGGCGTCGCCGAGGTGCAGCCAGCAGAAGTTCGCCTGCGAGTCGGCGAAGCTGATGCCGAGCTCACGCAGGCCCTCGGCGAGGGAGTTGCGCTCGGCGACGGTGAGCGCGACACGCTCCTCGACGGCGTCCTGGTGCGACAGGGCCTCCAGCGCCGCGGCCTGGGCGAGGGCGTTGCAGAAGAATGGCTGGCGCACCTGGTCGAGCGCCTGGGGCAATGCGTCCGAGCCGCAAAGCGCGAAGCCCACACGCAGACCACACAGGCCATGGACCTTCGAGAACGTGCGCAGCAGCGCGAGGTTCGGATGGCGCTCGAGCAGGGCGATCGACGCGTCGGGGTCCTGCAGCAGGTTGAACTCGCAGTAGGCCTCGTCGACGATCACGCACACGTGCGACGGCACCTCAGCGAGGAAGCCGGCGATGCTCGAGAGCGGCACCGCGGTGCTCGTGGGGTTGTTCGGGTTGCAGACGATGACCAGGCGCGTCGCAACGGTGATCTCCGACAGCATCGCCTCCAGCTGGTGGCGCTCGGAGCCGTCGAGCGCGACGGTCACCGCGGTGGCGCCAGAGGCGGCGCTGAGGTGCGGGTAAATGGAGAACGAGGGCCACGCGTAGACGACCTCGGCGCCGGGCTCGAGCAGCGCCTCGCCCGCGGCCAGCAGGATGTCGCACGAGCCGTTGCCGATCGCGATCCGCGAGGCGGGCACGTCGTAGCGGTCGCTGAGGCGCCGGCGCAACAGCGAGTTCGACGGGTCGGGATAGCGGTTGAGGTTCACAAGCGCGCGCTGGATCGCCTCCCTCACCGCGGGCAGCGGAGCGAACGGAGACTCGTTGCTCGCCAACCGCACGAGCGGCTCCTCCTGGGCGTAGCCGCCCGCAGCCGGGTACACCGGCAGGCGCCGGATGCGCTCTGAGAACTCGATCGCCACCCGCCCATTGTGCCGAGGCTGAGCCAACGATGCCGCATCGGTGGCCGACGCCCAGCTGGCCGGTCTGCTCGATCCCCGCCGCGGGCCCTCCTACTGCGCCGCGTGCAGGTCCGCTCGCAGCGCGCGAGCGTCTCCGAGATACACGTGCACCGGCTCGTGATCCTCCTCGGCGTAGTAGTGGATCAGGACCCGTATCACGCGCGGCATCGACCGCGGCACCGGGATCTCGCGGGCGCAGAGCAGGGGCACGTTCTCGAAGCCGATCGCACGCGCCGCGGCCGCGGGGAATTCGGCGTTCAGGTCGTTGGTCGCGGTGAAGATGCAGCTGACGACGCTCGGCGGGGTGAGCCCGTTGCGGGCCATGACCGTCTGCATCAGCTCGGTGGTCGCGTCGAGGATGTCCTTGGCGTCGTTGTGCTCGACGCTGATCGCGCCGCGAAGGGCGAAAAGTCGCTGCATCGGGGCGATTCTGTCAGAGCGCCCGGAGGCGCTCGACCTCCGCGGCGCGAAGGCGGCGGTATGCGCCGGGTTGCAGGTCGCCCAGCTGCAGCGGGCCGAAGGCGATGCGCTCAAGCTCCAGCACCGGGTGTCCGAGCGCCTCGCACATGCGCCGCACCTGGCGATTGCGCCCCTCGTGGATGGTGATCTCGATCACGCCCGAGCGCAGGCGTCGCACGAGCGCAGGCGACGTCGGCGAGCCGTCGAGCGGCACGCCGCGCCTGAGGGCCTCGAGCACCTCTGCGCCTGGTGGCCCGCCGCCGAGCTTCACCCGGTAGGTCTTGGGCATCTCGAAGGACGGGTGGGTCAGGCGGTTGGCGAGCTCGCCGTCGTTGGTGAGCAGGATCAGGCCGCTCGAGTCGGCGTCGAGCCGGCCCACCGGATACAGGCGCAGGCCACGCGAGCGGACCAGCCCGACGACGGTCGGGCGCCCGTGAGTGTCGCGAGCGGTCGAGACGACTCCCACGGGCTTGTGCACCGCGTAGACGACCCTCGGCTCGGGGCCCTCCAACGGCCTGCCGTCGACGGTCACGCGCCGGCTCGCGTCCACCGCCAGCGCCGGATCGGTGACGGTCTGCCCGTCGACCGCCACACGGCCGTCGCCGATCAGCTTCTCGGCGGCGCGCCTGGAGGCGACGCCCGCGTGAGCGAGGTACTTGGCTAGTCGCATCGGCTGGTGTCGGGGACGTGGCTCATCTGCTGCAACCATTACAGCCAGCCCGCGCCTCGCTGTCGCCGGCTTCGCAGCCATGGATCTCCAACTACTCGAGCAGACGCTCGCCGACCGCGGCGAGCCTGCCTTCCGCGCCCGCCAGATCTGGAGGTGGGCGGCCGCCGGAGCCGAGGGCTTCCACGAGATGACCGACCTCCCCGCCGCCCTGCGCGAGTCGCTGGCGAGCGAGCTGCCCTTCTCGAGCCTCACCCTGCGCAGCGAGGCCCACGCACGTGACGGCACCGTCAAGGCGCTGTTCGCGACAGCCGACGAGCGTCCGCTCGAGGCGGTGCTGATGCGCTACCGAGACGGCCGTAGCTCGATCTGCGTCTCATCGCAGTCCGGCTGCCCGTTGACCTGCACGTTCTGCGCGACCGGCAGGATGAGCTTCGCGCGAAACCTGACGGCCTCCGAGATCGTCGAGCAGGCGCTCCACTTCACCCGCATGCAGCGACCGCCTCGCCCGCCGACCGGCGGTCGAGCCGACGGCGCCGCGAGACGCACGAAGACCGCCCGCCAGCCGATCTCCAACTGCGTGTTCATGGGGATGGGTGAGCCGATGCTGAACATCGAGAACGTGCTGGCCGCTTGCGAGCGGCTACCGGACCTGGGCATCACGCACCGTCGCACGGCCATCTCGACGGTCGGCTGGATCCCCGGGATCGAGCGTCTCGCAGAACAGGACATGCCGCTGCGCCTCGCGCTTTCGCTGCACGCCGCCGACGAAGCGCTCCGCTCGCAGCTGATGCCCGTCAACGACCGCTACCCGCTGGCCGACGTGATCGACGCGTGCCGCGCGTTCTACGAGCGCAAGCGCCGGCGGGTGTTCGTCGAGTACGTGATGCTCGCCGGGGTCAACGACCGCTACGAGCAGGCGCTGGCGCTCGCGAGGGTCCTGTCGGAGCGCCGCGAGGATCAGCCGTCGATCTTCAAGGTCAACCTGATCCCCTACAACCCGACGGGATCGGACGGCTCCGATCCCTACCGTGGTTCGACGCGCGAGTCGATCGCCGCGTTCCGCGCGGCCATCGAGGCGCGGGGCATCCCCGCGACGGTGCGCCTCACGCGAGGTCGCGACATTGACGCCGCCTGCGGGCAGCTGGCCGCCCGCGTCGGCTCGAGCTAGCCCTCGGGGCCGGCGCCGGCACGAGCCTCGCCGGCTCGCAGCAGCCGCTCGCGGAGCTGGGCCTGCTCCTCGGGCGTGGGGTCCCAGCGCGCCACGTCGGGCAGCTCCTCCAGCGAGCGCAGCCCGAAGAGCTTGAGGAAGGCGGTGCTGGTGCGGTACAGGACGGCCCCGAACTGAGAGTGGCCGGCCTCTTCGATCAGCCCGCGCTCGAGCAGCGTCGCCGTCGCGGAGTCCGCGCTGACCCCCCGGATCCGCGTGATCTCCGGACGGGAGATCGGCTGCAGATAGGCGACGATCGCGAGCGTCTCGGCCTGCGCGGGCGTCAGCGTCGAAAGGCGCGGGCGGCTGAGCAGCCGACGCGCGGCGTCCTCCGTCTCGGGGTCGCTCGCGAGCGTCCAGCCTCCGCCGAGCTCCCGCAGCATGATGCCCCGCCGTCCCGGCGCGTAGTCCTCGGCGAGCAGCGCCAGGGCCGTGCGGACCGCCCCTTCGCCGGCCTGCGTGGCGTCGGCCAGCTCGGTCGCCGTCAGGGGGTCCGTCGAGAGGAACAGCAGCGCCTCGACGGTCCGGGCCAGAGCAGGGATCTGCGAATCCGGCGAGGTGTCCGCCGCCTGCGGAGCCGCGTCCTGGCGGACGGGGCGAAGTCCGCCGCCGTCGCTCTCCCCGCCACCGTCGTTCACCCGGCGAGCCCTCCGGCTCGGGCCAGCGGCGGCGCGTCGGCCTCGCCGACGCGTGCCTTGATCGCGATCTCGCCGAAGCACTCACCCTGGGACCAGTCGGCCTCGCCGCGTTTGTAGAGCTCGAGCAGCGCGAAGAGGGTCACGGCGACGGTCATCCTGTCCGCGCCCTCCACCGCCTCATCAAAGCTGAAGCTCCCGCGCCGTAGCAGGGTGCGCAGATGGGCGAGGCGCTCGCCGACGCTCACGCGCGGCACGGCGATGTGGCGCACATTGATCGTAGGGGGCGTCAGCAGCAACCGCCCGATCGCCTCGCCGAGCACCGCCGGGTCCTGGGAGCCCTCCTGCGGCTGCACGATCGTGCGCCGCAGGTGCGCCGGCGGCGGGGCTTCGCGGAAGCGCACGCCGTGCTCGCCGGAGAGCAGCTCGGCGAGGTGCGCCGAGGCGGCCCGGTAGCGGCGCGCGTCGAGCATCCGTGCGAGCAGCTCCTCGGCAGCCTGTTCGGGCTCGATGTCCAGCAGCTCCTCCTCACCGTCGCTGAGCATCAGACGTGACTTCAGCTCGAGCAGCGCGGCGATCAGCACGATGAACTCGGTCGCCGTTTCGAGGTCGAGCTCGCCGCGGCTCTCGAGATGATCGAGGTAGGCGAGCACGACCTCGGCCAGCTGCAGCTCGAGCAGGTCGACCTCTTCGCGCAGCACCAGCGTCAGCAGCAGGTCGAAGGGACCGCTGAAGACGTCGAGGTCGAGCTCGAGCGCGGCGAGGCTCATTCGACCACGGTATCGAGCGGCGCCGACGTGGCAACGCCGCCGACCGGGCGCGGGCGTCCGAGCCCCATCCGCTCGCGCACGTCGGCGAGCGTCTGCGAGGCGATCGCACGGGCGCGCTCGGCACCGGCCGAGAGAATCGACTCGAGCCGCGCCTCCTCGGCGCGCAGCTCGACGTAGCGCTCGCGAGCCGGGGCGAGATAGTCGACGACGGCGGCCGCGACCTCGGTCTTGAAGTCGCCGTAGCGAGAGTCGCGGTAGTCGGCTTCGACGCTCTCAGCCGAGACGCCGCGCACGGCGGCGAGGATTTCGATCAGGTTCGAGATCCCCGGCTTCTCGGCGTCGCGGCGGATCTCGCCGCCGGAGTCGGTGACGGCGCTGCGGAGCTTCTTCTCGATCGCTGCGGGCGCGTCGAGCACGTAGACGGTCCCCAGCTCGCCCGCGCCCGTCGTCGACATCTTGCTCGTCGGCTCCTGGAGGTCCATGATCCGAGCGCCGACGTCAGGGATTCGGTGCTCGGGGACGACGAGCAGCTCCTCGCCATCTGCGAAGCGCGCGTTGAAGCGCCGCGCGACGTCGCGCATCAGCTCGATGTGCTCGCGCTGATCCTCGCCGACGGGCACCTCGTTCGCGCGGTAGGCGAGCACGTCGGCGGCCTGCAGCACCGGGTACATCAGCAGCCCCGCCGACACCAGCTCGCGCTGCGCGAGCGACTTGTCGCGGAACTGGTGCATGCGCTGCAGGCGACCGAGCTCGGTGACGCTCGACAGCAGCCACGTAAGCTCGGTGTGCTCGCCGATGTCGCTCTGACGGAAGAGGATGCAGCGCTCGGGGTCGAGCCCGGCGGCGAGCAGGATCGCGGTCGTGTCGTAGAGGCGCGCGCGCAGCTCGGAGGGCTCGTAGGGAACCGTGATCGCGTGCAGGTCGACGATGCAGAAGACTCCCTCGCCGCGCTCCTGCGCATCGACGTACTGGGAGATCGCGCCGATGTAGTTGCCGAGGTGCTTGCTGCCGGTCGGCTGGATGCCCGAGAAGATGCGCACGGCGCCGGGTCGTCTACGCCGCGGCCGCGGGGCGGCGCCGCAGCGTCGGATCGGTCAGCCAGGGCGGGTCCCACCCGGTGTCGGCCTGGTTGACGTTGGTGGCGGGCGGCACGATCTCGTCGATTCTGTCGAGCACCTCTGCGGGCAGCACGGGCCGCTCGAGCGCGGGCAGCTGGCTCTCGAGCTGCTCCATCGTGCGGGGGCCGATGATCGCGGCGGTGACGGCGGGGTGGGAGGTGACGAAGCGCAGCGACATCTCGATCAGCGACATGCCGGCCCGCTCGGCGACGTCGCCGAGCGCCTGCGCGGCCTCGAGCTTGGCCCGATTCGCCGGGATCGACATGTCGTAGCGCGAGGGGAGCATCTGCGCGCGGCGACTCGAGCCAGGGGAGTCGCCGTCCGTCGAGTAGCGGCCCGAGAGCCAGCCGCCTGCGAGCGGGCTCCAGGGGATCACACCCATGCCGTACTGCAGGCACGTGGGCAGGACGTCGCGCTCGATCGCGCGGATCAGCATCGAGTAGGGCGGCTGCTCGCAGAGGAAGCGCTCGCGACCGCGCCGCTCGGCGACCCACTGGGCCTGGACGATCATGTACGCGGGGAACGTCGAGCTGCCGACGCACCGCACCTTGCCGGCTGCGATCAGGTCGCTGAGCGCGCCGAGCGTCTCGTCGATGTCGGTGTCGGGCTCGGGGCGGTGGACCTGGTAGAGGTCGATCCAGTCGGTTTTCAGCCGCCGCAGGCTGTTCTCGACCTCCCGCATGATCCAGCGGCGCGAGTTGCCGTATTCGTTGGCGTCCTCGCCCATCTTGCCGTGCAGCTTCGTCGCGAGCACGACCGCGTCCCGGCGACCGCCCGCGAGCGCCTTGCCGACGATCTCCTCGGACTCGCCGCGCGAATACACATCCGCGGTGTCGATGAAGTTGATGCCCGCGTCGAGCGCGGCGTGGATGATCGCGATCGAGTCGTCGTGGTCGGTGTTGCCCCAGGCGCCGAACATCATCGCGCCCAGGCACAGTGGGCTTACGCTGATGCCGGTGGCGCCGAGTTTGCGCTGCTGCATCAAGCGCCCCTCGCCGCGGGTGTGCGCCCGGCCGATCGGGCGGCGCGGGTCAAGCCATCGCCTCGCGGATCACCGGCCGCTTCGCCGCGGCGACCTCGTCAAGCCTCCGTACCGGAGTCGTGTACGGCGCGTTGCGGGCGATCTCGGGGTCCCGGGCGGCCTCGGCGAGGATCTCGGCGATCGCCTCGGCGAAGGCGTCGAGCGTCTCCTTGGTCTCG
>DATMQX010000164.1:0-92336 GCA_035567055.1 Solirubrobacteraceae bacterium | reverse complement strand
CGGACGGGGTGGCGCATGCGCCAGGGCACGCGCCGGCGCGCGCCGCCGGGCAGCGAGCGCAGGACGGTCGTGACCTCGCCCGTCGCCTGGCCGGAGCGTGAGGTCTCGATCGCGAGCACCTCCTCGAGCTCTCCCGCCATGCTCGCCGCGTCCCGGTAGCGGCGGGAGACGTCCTTCGACACCGCCCGGTCGACCACGGCCGCGGTCGCCGCGCTCAGCTCGGGACGCAGGGCCTGGACGTCGGGAACGTCCTCGCGCACGTGCTTCATCGCGACGGCCACGGGCGAGTCGCCGCGGAACGGAACCCGTCCGGTGAGCATCTCGTACAGCACGATGCCGAGCGAGTACAGGTCCGACTGTCCGGTCACCGGATGGCCGAGTGCCTGCTCGGGTGAGACGTAGTCGGTGGTGCCGAGCACACGCCCGTCCATCGTCAGCCCCTCCTCGGTGAGCGTCCGCGCGATGCCGAAGTCGGTGATCTTGGCGCCGCCTTCGGCGCTGATCAGCACATTCTGCGGCTTGACGTCGCGGTGGACGATGTGCCGTTCGTGCGCCGCACCGAGCGCGCGCGCGATCTCGATCGCATAGGCGATCGCCTGCGTGATCTCGAGCGGCCCGTCCCGGCGGATCAGGTCCTTGAGCGTCTCGCCTTCGACGTACTCGAGGACGATGTATGGAGACCCGCCCGCCCCCGAATTCTCGCCCTCCGCCGAGGACTCCTCGCCGGCGTCGATCACCGTCACGATGTGAGGATGGTTGAGCTGCGCCACCGAGCGCGCCTCGCGGCGGAAGCGCTCCAGCTGGTCGGAGTCCGCCGCGATCTCGCGGTGCATCAGCTTGATCGCAACGGGTCGTTCGAGCACGACGTCGAAGGCGCGGTAGACGGTGGACATCCCGCCGCGCCCGATCTGGGCGTCGAGGCGGTAGCGCCCGCCCAGCAGGGTCCCGAGGACAGTCATCCGTCCGTATTGTGCGCGCTTCGCAGGCGTCGGAGCACCGCGCCAGCGAGCAGGCAGCGGTACAGCGCGTAGGGGAGAAGCGCGCGTCCTGCGCCCGCTGCCCGATCACCGCGAAGCAGCCTCGCACTCAGCAGCGTCGAGACGAACGCGCCGCCCGCGCCGCCCGCCATCGCCGCACGGCCGCCGGGCGGCAAGCCGCGCCGCGCGGCGCGGAGCGCCTCGAGGGCGCTCGCGCCAACGATCACCGGCAGCGCCGCCTCCCAGGAGAGCGCCTGAGCGTCGCGGCGTCCGAAGCCACGCGCGCGCGCCGCCGTGACGGTCGCGCCGCTGCGCGAGATGCCGGGAATCAGCGCCAGCGCCTGCGCCACCCCGAGCGCCAGCCCGTCGGCCGCGCCGGCCTGTGCGAGCTGGCGCCGTCCCGGCGACGGCCGCGCGTCGGCGAGCGCCATCGCGGCCGCCCCGGCGAGGAGTGCCAGGGCGATCGAGCGCGGACCGCCGAGACGGCGCTCGATCGGCCCCCTCAGCAGCAGGCCCGCGAGCGCGGGCGGCGCCAGCGACAGCAGGATCACCGTGCCGCGGCGTCCGTCGAGCTGACGGATGGAGTCGGCGAGCTCCTCGCGCATCTCGATGGCGAGCGCGAGTCCCGCTCCGGAATGAAGGGCGACCTCGAAGACCTTGCGCCACTCGGGCTCCTGCGTGTCGTAGCGCCAGCCGAGCAGCCAGGGGATCAGAGTCGTGTGGCCCGAGGATGAGACGGGCAGCAGCTCGGTCGGTCCCTGTGCCAGTCCGAGCGCGATCGCATGGCGGAGCGCGAGCGGAGCCCTATCCGGCGGCATCGGCTGCGGGATCGCCCGAATCGCTTCGGCCGCGCCTGCGGCGTATGACCGCGTAGACGATCGCAGCGACCACGAGGACGACCACCGCGTAGTCCACGTACTCGAAATATTTACGCGCGTTCTCCCATTCGCTGCCGAGCGCTTCCCCGGCCAGAGCCAGCCCGAGCACCCAGGGCACGCACCCAGCGAGCGTGTAGAGGGTGAACTTCGCGAACGGCATCTTCCCCACGCCGGCCGGGAGTGAGATGAACGTGCGGACGATCGGCAGCATCCGGCTGAAGAAGACGGCCGGCGCGCCGTAGCGCTGGAACCAGCGGTCGGCCCACTCGATGTGGCTGGGCTTCAGGTGTAGCCAGTGCCCGTGTCGTTCGACGAGCTCGAGGCGGCCGAAGCGTCCCACGCCGTAGGCGATCCAGGAGCCGACGAGGTTGCCCAGGACTCCGGCGGCGACGATTCCGAAGAGCGTCAGATGGTGATGCGCCGCCGCCGCGCCGGGGTTGGTGACCGCGAAGCCGGCAAACAGCATCGTCGCCTCCGAGGGGATCGGGATGCAGGCGCTCTCGGCGACCATCAGCAGGAACACGGCCACCAGGCCTGTTTCGGCAACGAATTCCGAGGCGAGGTTGAAGAGCGATCCCGAGATCGACGCGAGGACGAGCATTGCGACGCAACGATACCTGGGAGCCGAGCGGCCGGCTCCGGACCGCTAGCGTGCCCGCGAATGCGCGTCTGGATCGACCTGACGAACAGCCCGCACGTGCTGGTCATGCGGCCGGTCTTCGAGCGGCTGCGCGCCGACGGCCACGAGGTACGGGTGACCGCGCGCGACTTTGCCCAGACGCTCGAGCTGTGCGAGCGCCTCGGCGTTCCCTACACAGCGATCGGCCGCCATCGAGGAGAGCGCCTCGCCGCGAAGGCTCTCGGCCTCGCCTCGCGCTCGGCCGCCCTCGTCCGGTGGGCACGGGCCGACGCCCGCGCAGCCGGCGGGCGCAGCTTCGACGTCGCCCTCGGCCACGGTTCCAACGACCTGTCGGTCGCTGCGGCGATCCTGCGGATCCCGAGTGCCACGATGTTCGACTACGAGTGGGCGACCGTCCAGCACAACGTCAACTGCCGGCTGGCCAGGTCCGTCGTCGTGCCGGAGGCGATACCGCCTCGGCGGCTGGACCGCTACGGGGCGCGGCGCAAGCTCCACCGTTACGAGGGGCTGAAGGAGGAGTACTACCTGGCCGACTTCGAGCCCGATCCGTCGGTGCTCGAGCAGCTCGCGCTGGACGCCGCCCGTCCGATCGTCGTGGTGCGCACGCCTCCGGAGGTATCGCTCTACCACCGTTTCTCAAACGATCTCTTCGCCCAGGTGCTCGCGCGCCTGCGCGTGGCGGCGCAGGAGGAGGGACTGCAGGCCGTCGTGCTGCCGCGGGTCGCCGCCCAGCGCGAGCAGCTGCGCCGCACACCCGGCTTCGTGGTGCCCGAGCATGCGATCGACGCACAGTCGTTGGTCGCGCTCGCCGATCTGGTGATCTCGGCGGGAGGCACGATGAACCGCGAGGCGGTGGCGCTCGGCACCCCCGTCTACACCACCTTCGAGGGGCGGATGGGCGCCGTCGACGAGCGCCTGATCTCCGAAGAGCGCCTTCGCAAGCTCTCGAGCGCCGAGGAGCTGGAGCTGCGCCGCCGCGCGGACTCCCCGGCGGGAGCGCGCATTCGCCGCGATCCCGCTGTGCTCGTTGACCTGCTCCTGTCGCCGCTTCGGGGCTAACCGCCTTACACTCTGACGATGCGCCGACGGATCCGCTCGGCGACCCTACCCCTCCACAGGCACGCTCTGCCCCAGCTCGCGGTGGACGGGGCGCTGGTCGCGTTCGCGTACTACCTCGCATTTCAGCTGCGCTTCGAGCACGGTCCCACCGGCTACTACTCGCACCTGCGCGAACGGACGATCTGGTGGGTGCTCGCCGGAACCCCGGTGGTGCTGACCGTCGCGGGCGTCTATCAGCGGCGCTGGCGCTACGCCGGACAGCGCGACTACGAGGCGGTGGCCCGGGGGCTGCTCGCGATCGTGCTGCTGACGGTGGCCGCCGTCGCCGTGCTGCGGCCCGTTCAGCGCGTGACCCTGCATCACGGAACCGCGGTGATCCTGGTGCCGATCGGCGTCGTGATCCTCTTCGCGGTGCTCTCGCTCGTGTTCCTGGTCGGCGTCCGCGCGCTCTCCCGCAGCTTCTACGAGCGTCGACCGCTCGCGGCCTTCCGGGGAGGCCGTAAGGATGTGCGCACGGTCCTGATCGCCGGGGCGGGCGAGGGCGGGCGGATGGTGCTCCGGGAGATCATGCGCAACCGCGAGCTGGGGCTCGCGCCGGTCGGCTTCGTCGACGACGACCCGGTGAAGCGCGGCCTGCGCATCGACGGCGTGCGCGTGCGCGGCAACACCGAGAGCGAGCTCCCGCGCGTCCTCGACGACACCGAGCCCGACGAAGTCATCATCGCAATCCCGTCAGCGCCGGGCGCCACGCGTGGGCGGATCGTGCGTGAGTGCCGCACGCGCGGGATCCCCGTGCGCACGCTGCCGACGGTATTCGAGCTCCTGCAGACGGGCGGAGGGCTCGCACGTCAGATGCGCGAGGTACGCGTCGAGGACGTGCTGGGCCGCGAGCCCGTGCAGATGGAGCTCGAACATGTCGGCTCCTACCTCTCGAGGCAGACCGTGCTCGTGACAGGCGCCGGTGGCTCGATCGGCGCCGAGCTGTGCCGGCAGATCGCCCGCGTCGAGCCCCATCGGATCGTGCTGCTCGACCACGCCGAGGACAACCTCTTCTCGATCCAGCGGGAGCTCGAGGACGAGCGGCACGTGCCCCCCTCGATGCTGGCCGCCGTGCTCGCGGACTGCAAGGAGGAGGAGCGGATGCGGGAGGTGTTCGCGGAGCACCGCCCGACCGTCGTCTTTCACGCCGCCGCCTACAAGCACGTCGGGCTGATGGAGGCCAATCCGGTCGAGGCCGTCAGAAACAACGCCATCGCGACACGGGTGGTCGCGCACGTCGCGGGCGAGCTGGGCGCGAGGCGCTTCGTGCTCGTCTCGACCGACAAGGCCGTCGCGCCGGCGACCGTGATGGGCGCCTCCAAGGCGCTCGCCGAGTTCGCCCTGGACTCCACCACGGTGCGCTTCCCCGACACGCGCTACGTCGCGGTGCGCTTCGGCAACGTGCTCGGCTCCTCCGGCAGCGTCGTCCCGATCTTCAAGCGCCAGATCGAGAGGGGCGGTCCGCTGACCGTGACCGACGAGCGGATGACCCGCTATTTCATGACGATTCCCGAGGCCGTCCAGCTGATCATCCGCTCCGGGTCGTTGGCCGCCGCCGAGGGTGGACCGTTCCGGGCGGGCGCCAACCGCGACGGCGCCGGGCGCCTGACACGCGTGCGCGGCGCGAAGGTCTTCGTCCTGGAGATGGGCGAGCCGGTCCGCATCGTCGAGCTCGCACGGGCCATGATCGAGCTCTCGGGCCTGGACCCCGAGCGCGACATCGACATCGAGATCGTCGGCCGCCGGCCGGGCGAGAAGCTTCACGAGGAGCTCTTCAACGGCTACGAGCGCCCGCGACCGACGAGCGCCGAGAAGATCCTGCTCGCCGATCGCGAGCCACTGGCCGTCGAGGCGGTCGAGTCGATGTTCGCCGAGATCGGCCTGCTGGTCCTCGAGGGGGACGCCGCGGGTCTGGCGGCGAAGGTGTCGGAGCTCTCGGCCGCCCGGCTCGAGCACTCATCCCGAGGCGTGGACGGGGGCGCCGCCACTCCCATCCACCCCAACGTGGACAATCACGCTGCGTCTATTCCCCTCGTACACTCCCGGGATTCATGACTTCCCTGCCGCTCGCGCTCTCGCTCTCGAACACGTTCACAAAGATCGGAGCAGTTGCGGCCTTCGCCGCACTGCTCGCGATAGCGATCCTCTCGCTGCTCGTCTTCTCGCAGGCTCGTGAGCTCAAGCGGCTCCGCGAGTGGGCCGGCCGAGCGCCTGAGCGCGCCGCCGACCTCGAGGCGCGCGTCAGCGCCGCGGCCGCCGCACGCGCTGCAGGCGGCCAGGTCGCCCGCCCGGTGCAGCGCGCGACGCCTGCCAATGCCCGGCCCGGCGTCGGCGCTCCGGCCACGCCGGCTGCCCCGGGAGCGCCGGGAGCGCCGGGAGCGCCCGCCATGGTCCCCGCCGGTCAGCCACTGACCGCCGGGGCGCCCGCCGCCGCCGTACCGAACAGCGTGGCGCCCGCAGCGGGCGCCTCCTCTCCCGCAGAGCCGGCGCCGGCTACATCTCCAGCTCAGCCGGCCGTAGCCGCGGCCGCCTCCGCCGCAGCTCGAGCCCAGGCCGCCCGGCCGGCGCAGGCCCCGGCGGCTGGGCCCGCGGCGCCGCCAGCGCTCACGCCGGCCGCGACGGCGTCACCGAAGCCGGCGAGCGCCTCGGGCGCGACGGTCCCGATCCCGCCTCCCGCGAACGCGGGCGCCCCCCTGGCCCCCGCAGGGGCGGTGCGGCCCGCGACCGCCGCCGCTTCGACCGGAGCTCCACCCGCGAGCAGGACGGTCGCCGCATCAGCCCCGGCTGCGCCCGCCTCCCCGGCAGTGCCCCCGCCGCCCGCCGCGCCGCCCGCCGGCGGGACCGAGCGGAACGCCGCGAGCCCCGTCACGGCAGCCGCGACCGCAGGGGCAGCCGCGGGCGCCGGGGCAGCCGCGACTGCAGGGGCAGGCGCGGGTGCACGTTCGCCGAGACCTCCCCGCCCGCCGGCTCCGGCTGCGCCTGCGGCCGGCAGCAGCGCCGCCGTGCCGACGTCTAGAACCGCGGTGGAGGCGGCCGACGCGCGGCAGGCCACCGGCGCCGGGGCGCTCGGCGGCGGCCCGCCCGCGGTGCGTCGTACCAGGGACGGCGCTTCCGGCTCACGCCGGCCTTCGACCAAGCGCTCATCGTCGCGAACGCTCGCCGTGATCCTGGGAGGACTGCTGATCGTCGCGGCAGCCGTCCTCATCGCAAAATCGGTCGGCGGATCGTCTCCGAGTAACAACGCCGCGAGGACATCGGCGAGCACCCCCGGGCACTCCACCGCGGCGCATCACTCGACACCGCATTCGAAAGCGCCCGCCAAGACCTCGGCGGCAACGACGAATCCCGCCGAAACGGTGGTCGACGTTCTGAACGCAACGAGCACGACGGGGCTCGCCCACCGCGTGGCGGGCGATCTGCAGAAGAACGGGTACTCCCAGGCGACGGCGCTGGCCGGCCGGCCTTCGGGAGCCAACCAGACCACCGTCGTGCAGTACGCCTCCGGCCATCAGGGCGACGCGCAGGCACTCGCCCACTCGATCTCTGTGTCGCAGGTGCAGCCGCTGGAAGGCTCGGTCGCGGCGCTCGCCCCGTCCGCCACGGTCGTCGTCATCGTCGGGCTCGACAGGGCGTCTGCCGCCGGTGGCGAAGAATCGTCCGGCGGGGCGACAGCGGTCCCATAGCCGGCTTCCTCGACATCCCGGCACGCTCGGCCAAGCCGCGCGAGCAAGGCATCACGCACGTGATCGACAGGGGACTGTCCGTCGCGGAGGTCGACGGGATGCTGGAGGTCGCCGGGGAGATCGTCGACGTGGTCAAGCTCGGATGGGGCACGGCCGTCGTGAGCTCCAACCTGAAGCCGAAGCTCGAGCGCTACGCCGCGCACAACGTCCCAGTCGTCCTCGGCGGCACGCTGACCGAGCTGGCGATCCGCCAGGGTAGGGTCGATGGCCTGGTCGCGTGGCTGCGCGAGCTGGGCCTGCGTCATGTCGAGATCTCCGACGGCACGATCGCGCTGGACCCGGCGGTCAAGCGCGAGCTGATCGAGAGGCTCTCGGGCGAGTTCGTCGTCCTGGCCGAGGTCGGCAGCAAGGACGCCGACTTCATCATGGCGCCGTACGTGTGGGTCGAGCAGATCGAAAGGGACCTCGACGCGGGAGCGTGGAAGGTGATCGCCGAGGCGCGCGAGTCGGGGACCGCTGGCATCTACCGTGCCGACGGAGAGGTTCGCACGGGGCTGATCGACGAGATCGCCCATGCGATAGATCCCGGCCGCCTGATCTTCGAGGCGCCGCTACGCGGGCAGCAGGTGTGGCTGCTGCAGCGCTTCGGCACCGAGTGCAACCTCGGGAACATCGCCGCGGACGACGTTCTCTCGCTCGAGACTCTGCGCCTGGGCCTGCGCTCGGACACGGTCGAGCGGTTTGCCCTGGGCGGCGAGGATTGACTCGAGTCGATCCGCTGGCGCGGGCCGTCTACGCGCTGTTGGTCATCGCCTGCTTCGCCGCGTTCTTCGTGACGCAGCGGCTCAAGCACACCCCGACGGTCGTCCAGCGCTTCGAGTTGACGCCGCGCTTCTCGCCGTTCCCGGGCGGCCACGTCAAGCAGGAGGCGATCTCCTTCAGGCTCGCCAACGCCGACGCGGTGACCGTCACGATCATCGACGCCAACGAAGAAGTCGTCGCGACGCTCGTGCGCGATCGCCGCCTGCCTCGCTACAAACAGTTCTCGCTCCGCTGGAACGGGCGTCGCGGCACCGCCCGCCACTTCCGGACACTGACGACCGCAGCGGGGCATGCGGTCCTGGTGCCGGTCAACGAGGGCAGGCTCGCGCCAGCAGGCGAATATCGCGTGAAGGTGACCCTGCGCGAACAGAGCCGCAAGGTGCTCTCGCCGCGCAGCTTCACCCTGGTGGGCGGGTGAGCGAGCTCGCCACGGCGGTGGCGGCGAAGCTGCCCGACGCCGGGGTGCTGGCCGCCGCCGTCGTGGGCGCGGCGGCGGTGATCGCGGCGCTGGTGGTGCTGATGCGCCGACATCAGGAGGCGCTCCCCCTGCTCGCGATCCTCGCGCTGCCGTTCCGCCTACCCATCTCCACCGAACACCGCACCGTGAACCTCCTCATCCCCCTCTACCTGGTGGTCGCCGCGGGAACGCTGGCGCACCTCCTGCCGCGCCTGCTCGAGCGGCTGAAGGGCGCCACAGCTGCGCGCAGCGAGCGCTCGGCTGTCGAGTCCGCCCGGGCGCCGGCGCCTTCGATTGGCGCGATGGACGAGTCCACCGTCTCCCTCCGGACCCCATCGTCGTGGCTGACTCCCCGCGGCCTCGAACTGCTCCTGTTCGCGGCAATCGGGCTGTACGCGCTGCAGACCATCTACTCGGCCGACCAGACAAAGGCCCTGACGAACCTCGCGTTCTTCTATGTCCCATTCGGGCTGCTCTTCCTGCTGTTACGCGACGTCCGCTGGACGCGCGAGCTGCTGCTGCGGTCGCTGGGCGTCGCCGTGGCGCTCGCGGTCGTGTTCGCCGGCGTCGGCTTCATCGAGTACGGACGCAAGGCGCTGTTCCTGAACCCGAAGGTCGTGGCCGCCAACCAGTACGACAACTACTTCCGCGTCAACTCGCTGTTCTTCGATCCCAACATCTACGGGCGTTTTCTCGCGCTGGTGATGATCGCGGTGACCACCGTCGTGCTGTGGAGCTCACGCCGGCGGGACGAGCTGATCGGCGCAGCCGTCCTCGCCTGGCTGCTGGCCGGCCTCGTGACGAGCTTCTCGCAGTCGAGCATCGCCGCGCTGCTTCTGGGCCTCGCCGTGCTGGCCGCCTGGCGCTGGGAGGTGCGCGGCACGCTGTACGTGTCGGGCGGCCTGCTCGCGCTCGGTGGCGCGATCGTCCTCCTGGCGCCTGCGAGCCTGCACTTCGGCCTCAAGGGCTCGGGAGGGTCGACCAGCAACGCGACCAGCGGCCGCTCCAAGCTGATCTCGGGAGGGGTGCGGCTGTTCGCACAGCGTCCCCTCCAGGGCTACGGCCCGGGGTCCTTCGAAACCGAGTACAAGCGCCATGACAGCAAAGCGAACGCCCAGAACGCGACGTCCGCCTCGCACACGATTCCCGTGACCGTGGCCGCCGAGCAGGGGATTCTCGGCCTGGGCGTCTACGTCCTGCTGCTCGTGAGCGCCTTCTTCGTGCTGTTTCGCGGCGCCGGGCGATCGCCCCCACGGATCGCGATCGCCGCGTGCTTCGCCGGCCTGGTGCTGCACACGTGGACGTACGCCGACTTCCTCGAGGACCCGATGACGTGGACGCTGCTCGGCATCGGTGTGGCGCTCGCGGGCGCCGCGCGGACCGGGCGCGCCAGTAGCTTCTGAGCCGTGCTCGGCTACCTCAAGCGCCTGGTGAGCACGGGCGCGGCCTACCAGTTCGGGGACATCGTCGCGAAGGCGATCGCGCTGATCACGCTCCCGCTGTACACGAGCCACCTGAGCCCCGACGCCTACGGGGCCGCGGAAGCGCTGCTCACGGCGGTGATCCTCGCGAGCATCCTCCTGCGCGCCGGCGTCGGCGAGGCTTTCATCCGCTTCTACTTCGACGACAAGGACCTCGAGCGCCGCGAGCGCATCGCGCGTACGGCGACGGCGACGGTCGCGTGGACGACGACGGTGGCCGCGCTGCTCGTCGTGGCCTTCGCCGGCGAGATCTCGCGACCGCTGCTGGGCTTCTACGACCCGCCGCTGATCTACTGCGCTGCCCTCGGCCTGTGGGCCTTCACGAACCTGGAGATGGCCTACGCGCAGCTGCGCGTCGACGAGCGCGCGCGCACGTACGTGCTTGCCTCCGGCGCAAACGTGGCGATGACCGTCATCTTCACGATCGCCCTCGTCGTGTTCGCCCATCAGGGCGCCCGCGGGCTGCTGCTCGGGAACTTCGGCGCATCGGCGTTGGTCGTGATCGGGCTGTGGTGGGTGCTGCGCCGGCGCTTCTCGCTGCGTGTGAAGCGGCCCGACCTGACGGCGATGCTGCGCTTCGGGTTGCCGACCGTAGCGGCCGACGCGAGCGTCTACGCCTTGCAGGTGGCCGACCGCTTCTATCTCTTCCGCTCCTACTCCCATGCCGCCGCCGGCCTGTACGCCGTCGCCATCAAGCTCGCGACGGTCGTGTTCGTGGCAGTGCGCGGCTTCCAGTACGCGTGGCCGCCCCTGGCATATTCGATCGAGAGCGACTCGGAGGCGGCGCGCCTGTACTCGCTGGTGAGCACCTACTACGCGCTGGCCACCGGCATCGTCGTCTGCGGCGTGGCGCTGCTCGGGCGCTGGATGGTGATGCTGCTGTCCGCGCACAGGTTCTTCGGCGCCTACCGCGCGCTGCCCTGGCTCGCCCTCGGCTGGGCCCTGTACGGGCTGTACCTCGTGTTCGTCGTGATCGCCGGGCGCGCCCGGGTCACCTCGCGCAACTTCCCGGCGGCTGCCGCCGGGCTGGCCGTCAACGTCGCCCTGCTGGTGCTGCTCGTGCCCCGCAGCGGCGCGAACCTCGGGATCGCGGGAGCGGGCATCGCCCTCTGCGGCGCGTACGTGGCGATGCTCGCGGTCATGTATCTGCTGACGCGCCGCCTGTTCGAGGTCTCCTTCGAATGGCGCCGCCTGATCCAGCTGACGGCGATCCTCGCCGGCGTCGCGATCTCAGGGGAGCTGGTGCTCCCGACGCATGGCCTCGGCGGCCTGCTCTCGCGGGTGGCGTGGCTGGCGCTCGCGCCGGCGCTGCTGCTGTTGACCCGCTTCTTCCACCCGCATGAGCGTCAGCAGGTCCGCGCGCTGGTTGCGGACGGGCGCAGGCGCGTGACGGCGTTCAGGGCTCGCCACGGCGACGTCGACGCCTATGCAGAGGACCCGCTTCGAGATCTCTGACGGCCGGCGAAGCGGCAGCTCGTTCGCTGGCGCGAACGCGTCGAACTGTCGAAGCGTTCGGCGAATCCCTCAAGCGCTCGTGCGCGAACGCCGATAGCGAGGATCATGCGCGAGTCCCCCGCGGCCTCCGAGCTGTCCACCTCGACGCCGCGACGTGCAGCCGGCGCGCGCGAGCGTCGACGCAGGGCGGAGGCTCTGCGCAGCCACCGCGAGGACGAACGGGCGCAGCACATGGCCTCGGCCGGAAAGGTCACCTACCTGCGCACGCAGCTGCGACTCGCGGCGCGCCTGACGGCCCGCCTGGCCGCGACGAACGACGTCGATGAGATGGTCGCGCTGGTCGTCCAGGAGCTGCACGGGACGTTCGCCTTCTACCTGGCGGCGATCCAGCGCCTGGACTCCGACGGTGTCCTGCGGCTCGTCGCCAGCCGCGGTGCGCTGGCCGAGGTCATGACCGAGTTCCTGCTCGTGGAGCAGTCGCTGCAGGACGGGATCAACGGGCGCGTGGCGCGCTCGGGCGTGAGCGCGCTGGTCGCCGACACCAGGGACGACCCCGACTACATCGTCCGCGACCCGCAGACCGACCCGCGTTCGGAGCTGAGCGTGCCGATCATCGTCGACGGATCGGTGTGGGGCGTGCTCAACATCGAGGCCCCCGAGCCGCAAGCCTTCGGCGAGGCCGACGCCGTGCTGGTAGAGGCGGTCGCCTCGACCCTCGGCTCATCGTTGCATTGCGCCTTCCTGGTCGCCGACCTGGAGCAGACCTTCACCACCACGCTCACCACGCTGATGAGCACTGTCGAGGCCAAGGACGCCTACACGGCCTCACACGAGCAGCAGGTCGCCGAGCTCGCCGAACGCGTGGCGCTGCGCCTGGGATGCGAGCCTTCGCTCGCCCGTGACGTTCATCACGCGGCACTGCTGCACGACGTCGGGAAGGTCGCCGTGCCAAGCGAGATCCTGCTGAAGCCCGGGGCCCTGGACGAGATCGAGTGGGCAACGATGCGGAGCCATGCGGTCGCCGGCGGCGAGCTCGTGGCGAGGATCGAGGCGTTCGCGCACCTCGCTCCGGCCGTGCGCGCGAGCCACGAGCGCTGGGACGGTGGCGGCTATCCCGACGGCCTCCTCGGCGCAGACATCCCGCTGGCTGCCCGGATCATCGCCGCCTGCGACACCTATGAGGCGATCACGACGGACCGGCCCTACCGACCGGCGCGCACCCCCGGCGAGGCGCACGCGGAGCTGCGCCGCGTGGCGGGCACCCAGCTCGATGCACTCGTGGTCGAGGCGCTGCTCGCGGAGCTCTCCTCTCAGTAGCCTCCGCTGTTGTACCTGTCGGCGGCCTCGCGCAGCCCTTCGCCGCGGTCGGGCCGGAGCGTCGCGACGACGTGATGCCAGTAGCGCCGGGCCGGGCGTCCCGGGATCGCGAGCGCCGCAAGCGCGCGCACCGCGTATGACCAGGCGGTGAGCCAGCGGACCGTTCGCGCCGCGGCGGGTGAGTGGTGCTTGCGCATGTACAGGTCCCGGTTGCGTGCCAGTTCGACGATCCTCCGCTCCGGCACGGCGTCGCCGGAGAGCTGCTCGTGATGGAACGCTTCCGCCGCGGGGACGTAAACGCTGCGCCAGCCCGCGTCACGCAGACGGCGGGCGAAGTCGACCTCGTCGGAGTACACGAAGAAGTCGGGGTCGAGATAGTCGACCTGCTCGGCCGCCTCGCGCCGCACGAGCAGCGCAGCCGACTGGCACCAGTCGACCTCGCGCGTGTGCGAGCCCCTGCTCTGGACCGTCAGCAGGCGGTGCAGGAAGAGGGCGCCGGCGAGCGCCGTGAGAGGGGTGGGAAAGCGCCATGCGCTCGCTTGGACGCTGCCGTCAGGGCGCAGCAGGCGCGCTCCGGCGCAGGCGGCCCGCGGGCGCTGCTCGAGCGCCTGCCAGAGCGCGCGCGTGGCGCCGGGCCTCAGCTCGGAGTCCTCGTTGAGCAGCAGCGCGTAGCGTCCACGCGCGCGGCGCAGCAGCTCTGAGTCGTTGCGCCCCTTGCCTCGCCTGCTCGGCAGGGCGATCGTGTCGTCGACCGCCGGGTGCGCGCGCGCGGCCTCGGCTGAGCCGTCACGGGACCCGTTGTCCAGGACCAGCACTTCGCTGGTGAACGGCAGACGCTCCCGCTCGCGCGCGATCGCGTCGAGCCCGCGCACCAGCAACTCGCGCTGAGAGGTGTTGACGACGCAGTAGGTCAACTCGATGTCCGGCCCGGACGGACCTCCTGGCTGGGCGTGGCCGGTTGGCGTCATCGGGGCATTGTCGCCCCAGCCGCACCTATTGTCCGTGCAAGTGCGCGTCCACATCGTCGATCCCTCGGCCTACACGCCTCCATACGACCATGCGCTCTGCAGCGCGCTGGCCGCGGCGGGGGCCGGCGTGGAGCTCCACACCAGCCGCTTCGTCTACGGGCCGGTGGCGCCCGCCGATGGCTACGTGCGGCGTGAGAGCTTCTACCGTCTCGCCACGCGGCTGCAGCGCGCGCGTGCCCGCCGTGCGGCAAAGGTCGCCGAGCACGTTCCCGACATGCTCCGCTACCGCCGGGCCGCGCGCGCCGCGGACGTCGTGCACTTCCAGTGGACGACGGTCCAACAGCTGGACGGCCACCTGCTGCCGAGCCGCAGGGGAGCCGGCGCCGCGCGCCGCCCGCGCCTGCTGACCGCCCACGACATCCTTCCCCGCGAGCCGCGACGCGGGCAGCTCGATGCCCAGCGGCGGCTCTACGAGCGCTTCGATGCGGTGGTAGTCCACTCCGAGCACGGCCGCCGGCGTCTGACCGGCGAGCTCGCGATCGATCCGGCGCTCGTGCACGTGATCCCGCATGGCGTCTTCGAGCACCTGGCCGGCGAAGCGCTGCTCGCGAGCGCGCCGCTGCGGCAGACCGACAAGCCCGTCGTCCTGTGCTTCGGGCTGATGCGCCCCTATAAGGGCATAGACCTGCTGCTCGACGCCTGGGGCGAGGTCGACGATGCGGAGCTGTGGATCGCCGGGATGCCGCGCATGGACATCTCGCCGTTGCTGGCCGCAGCGCCGCCGAACGTCTGCTTCTTCCCGCGCTTCATCACCGACGGGGAGCTGCCTGCGTACTTCCTGCGGGCCGATCTGGTCGTGTTGCCCTATCGCGAGATCGACCAGTCGGGGGTGCTGTTCACGGCGCTCGCATTCGGCAAGCCGCTGCTGCTGAGCGACGTCGGCGGCTTCCCCGAGATCGCGGCGACGGGCGCCGCGCGAACGTTCCCGGCCGGTGACGCGGCGGCACTCCGGGCGTCGCTGCGCGAGCTGCTCGGAGACCGAGCGACGCTCGAGGGGATGGCCGAGAGCGCGAGGGCGGTGGCGGACGGTCCTTACTCGTGGGAGGCCGTCGCGGCCCGCACACTCGCCCTCTACGAGTCGCTGCTGCGCGAGAATCGCGACCCGTGAGAACCGCGCTCGAAGTCGTCTTCTGGGTGTCCGCCGGGCTGATCGTGTGGACGCAGGTGGGCTACGCGCTGGCACTCCTCGCGCTCGACTGGGCGCTGCCCGATCGCGTCAAGCACGCGGACGCCGCCGTGCCCCTCCACGAGCTTCCCCGCCTGTCGCTGATCGTCGCCGCCCACGACGAGGAGCGGGTGATCGCAGCGAAGGTGCAGAACGCGCTGGCGCTCGACTACCCCCGTGAGCGGCTGGAGGTGATCGTCGCGTGCGACGGCTGCTCGGATGCCACCGCCGAGCTCGCGCGTGGCGCCGGCGCGGACGTCGTGCTCGAGCTTCCCCGCGGCGGGAAGATCCGAGCCCAGGACGCGGCCGTCGAGATCTCGCGCGGCGAGATCGTGGCCTTCTCCGATGCAAACGCGCTATGGGAGGCCGGCGCGGCACGTGCGCTCGCCGCGGCGTTCGAGGACCCGCATGTCGGCTACGCCTGCGGGCAGGTCAGCTTCGTGAACGCAGCGGACGCCGGCGACGGCGCGAACCAGGAGGGGCTCTACTGGCGCTACGAGCTCGCGGTTCGCGCGCGCGAGTCGCGGCTCAGCTCGATCACGGCCGGCAACGGCGCGATCTACGCAACCCGCCGAAACTCCTACATCGTCGTCGATCCGATCATGGGGCATGACCTGTCGCTCCCGTTCAGGATCGTCAAGCACGGCCAGCGAGCGGTCTACGTGCCCGGCGCCCGCGCGAGCGAGAAGATGGTCCCGTCGCTCGCGGGGGAGTTCGCGCGCAAGCGACGAATGATGAGCCACACATGGCCGATCCTGTTGCGCGGCGGGATGCTCTCCCCGCGTGGCTATCCGCCGGGCTACGCGCTGATGATCGTCTCCCACCGCCTGCTTCGCTACCTGACGCCGGGCCTGCACGCCGTCGCGCTGGCGGCGAACATAGCGCTGCTCGCCCTGGGCGGCGGGCCGCTCTACGCCGTCACGCTCGCCCTCCAGCTCGGGCTGCTGGTGGCCGCGGCGTTCGCCGGGGTGCTGAGCGCACGCCCGCTGCTGATCGCGCGCTACTACGTGCTGACCACCGCCTCGCCGGCGGCCGGTCTCTGGGACTGGCTGCGGCACGGCACGCCCGCTTCGTGGGAGGCGGCCGAGGGGACCCGCTGAGCGCGCGCGTCCTATTGTCCGCCGCGTGATTCGCCGCGTGTTCGACATACTCGCCTCGTTGACGGCGCTCCTGCTCAGCGCGCCGGTGCTGGCGCTGGCCGCGCTCGCCATCCGGCTCGATAGCCCGGGTCCGGTGATCTACCGCCAACGTCGCGTCGGGCTGCACGGACGTCAGTTCGACGCGTTGAAACTGCGCACGATGGTTGAGGGCGCCGAGCGCATCGGCGCGGGGCTGGCCGTGAACGCGGAGGACTCGCGGATCACGCGCGTCGGGGCCGTCCTGCGAAGGACGTCCGTGGATGAGCTGCCCAACCTCGTGAACGTGCTGCACGGAGAGATGTCGCTGATCGGCCCGCGGCCGACGCTGCCGGTGCAGGTCGAGCAGTACACCGACCGCCAGCGTGGACGGCTTCAGATCAAGCCGGGCATCACGGGCTGGGCCCAGGTGAACGGCCGCGCCTCGCTGCCGTGGAGCGAGCGGATCGAGCTCGACCTCTACTACATCGAGCACAGGTCGCTCTCCCTCGACCTCAGGATCCTGTGGCGGACTGCGGCCATGGTGCTCGGCGGCTCGGGCCTCTACAAGGGCAGGTCGGGCGGATGGGAGGGCGAGCTGTGAGTTCCCCCGCGATCCTGCTGACGGGCGCGGGCAAGCGCTACGACATCGTCTCCTGCTTCGCCAACCTGACGAAGACGATCGTGGCCGATCCCTCGCCGCTCGCACCGGCGCGCTATGCCGCGCACGTACGCGCGGCGGTCCCCCTGATCGACGATCCCGCCTACGTTCCCGCGCTGCAGAGGCTGTGTGAGCAGCACGGGGTCGGGGCCGTGCTGCCGCTGACCGACCTCGACATCGAGGTGCTGGCGCGCGCCGGCGAGGAAGGTCGCCTGCCGGCGTTCGTGCCCTCCTCCGAGGTGGCGCGATCAACCTATGACAAGTATGCGGCGCACCTGCTGCTCCAGCGCCACGAGCTGCCCTCTCCGCCGACGGTGCTGCCCGACGGCGATCTCGGCGCGATCGCCTATCCGGTCATGGTCAAGCCCCGCCGGGGCTCGGGCGCGCGTTCGATCCACCTGGCCGGCGACCCTTCGCAGGCGAGGTTCTTCGTCGACTACGTCGCGGAGCCGACGATGGTCCAGCGGGCGATGGGGGGACCCGAGCTCTCGATCGACTGCCTCGGCGACCTTCGCGGCCGCTGCCTGAACGCGATCCCCCGCACGATGCTCGAGTCGCGCGGAGGCGAGTCGATCAAGGGGCAGGTGATCCGCGACGAGGAGCTGATAGAGCTCGGTCGCCGCACGATGGAGGCGTTGCGCGTCACCGGCCCGGCGACGATCCAGGTGTTTCGCGACCCGGAGCTGGGACTCGCGATCACCGACGTCAACACGCGCTTCGGGGGCGCCTTCCCGGCGCCCGTGTTCGCGGCGCAGCCGGGACGCACCTATCCGGAGCTGATCGTCCGCATGGCGGCCGGCGAGCCGGTCCGGCCGCACGTCGGCGAGTTCCGTGACGGGATGACCTTCACGCGCTACTACTGGCAGCTCGAGCTCGACGAGCGCCTCGCTCCGACAGGCCGCGACATCGTGCCCGGAGGGCCGGCGGAGCCCCGTTCGGGCTGAGCTGCGGCGAAGGCCCGGCAGAGCTGGCGCTCGCCCGCGGCCCCGCAACCGACGGGCGGCGCCACGGCTGGGGCTAGAATTTCACGTCGTGGCCACTTCGCTAGTCGATCCTGCGCCCGCCACGGTCGACGGGCCGGCTGTAGCCGGCGGGACTCCGGGCGCTCCGCCTGACGCCAACGCGCCGCTCGCGGACGGGCAGCCCGCGCAGCGGACATGTGCCAACTGCGGCTCGCCGATGAACACCGGTCAGGACTGGTGCCTGCAATGCGGGGCGGGCGCGCCGGGTAGCCTGGGGTCTGGAGCGCCGAGCTGGCGCTCAGGGGCGAGCATCCTGATCGCGACGGCGATACTCGCGCTTGGGGCAGCCGCCGCCGGCTATGCGGCGCTCAACAAGGGCAAGGGCCGGACGGTGGGCGTAACGAGATTCGTCGCCCAGGCGACGGTCGCGCCAGCGGCGACGGCACCCACCACAGCGGTCCCGGCGCCCGTCGTCCCGAGAAGCCTCGGCACGCCCACGACGATCAAACCGATCACCCCGCTGACGAGCGCGAAACCGCCACGCATCCCGCTGACGGTCGCCACGCCTCAGGCCAGGACGCCGAGCACCCCCGCCGCCACCACTCCCTCGTCCACCACCACAACGCCGTCGAGCGCCACCGGCGAAACCCAGTCGCCGGCGATCCTGCTGGACACGAACGCGGCCACCACCTACAACCCCTACAGCTACCCGACCGCCAACTTCGGCGACCCCAGCCTGGCCATCGACGGGGAAACCTCGACCGGCTGGACCGCTCAGGTGGATCCGGCGGTGGCGCCGAAGATGGCCGAGGGCCTGGCGATCGACCTCAAGACCGCCCGCAAGCTCGCGGCGGTGTCGCTGGTCACCACCACACCGGGGATGACGGTTCAGGTCTATGGCACGAGCGACCCCACACTGCCCGCGTCGATCACCGATCGGGCCTGGGTCAAGCTCAGTCCGAGCCTCTCCGTCAAATCGAGGCACATGCGGATCAAGCTCAAATCGGCGAAGGCCGTTCGCTTCCTCACGCTGTGGATCAGCAAGGCGCCGGCCGCGTCCGTCGGCACGACGCAGGCGCCGGGCCATGTCAGCGTCAACGAGCTCGAACTGTTTCCCAAGGCGTAGAGCCTGAGCTATGAGCCGGCACGCGCCCGTTTCGCGGCGCGTTTGGCGCGGGCGTTCGCCGGCCGTTTGGCTCGAGCGGCCGGCTTGCCCCAGACGTCGTCGAGGAAGGCCGCGATCTCGTTCGTGAGGCGCTCCGGGCGCACACGCAGCTCTATCAGCGAGTTCGCCTCGATCAGACGGGAGTTCGGCATCTCCTCGGCGAGCATCCCGGCGTCGCTGAAGGGATGGACCGGATCGCGGCGGTGCCCCAGAATGAGCGCCGGCACCTCGAACGTGTGCCGTTCGCTGCGATGCGGGGCGATGCGCCCGAAGAACAGCCCCTGAAGCAGGGCGCCGCCCGGGCCCGGGTCCTGGCGGACCATGTCCAGCATCACGTTTCCGTAGTGCGGCAGGAGCGCGCGGGGCACGGCCCGGCTGATGCGGGACAAGAGCTTCATAAGCGGCTCGCCGAAGGTGAGGGCCACGAGCAGCGGGGTGAACGTGAGCGCGCTCGAGAGCAGCCCGTTGTCGAGAACGGGCATCTCGATGACGAGCCCGCGCAGCCTGTCCGGCTTGGTCGCCGCCACCTCGAGCGCGGCGTTGGCGCCGAGCGAGGTGCCCATCACGACCGCCTGGTCGATCTCGAGGTGATCCATCAGCGCCACGACCTGTTCGCCGTAGAAGGCCATCGAGTAGCGCCACATGTCCCGCGGCCGGTCCGATTTGCCGTGTCCGAGCAGGTCGATCGTGATCACGCGGTTGCCGCGCGCGGCGAGGGCTTCGGCGAGGGGCCGGTGCATCTCCTGGCTGAGCAGGAGGCCGTGGAGCAGTATCAGCGGACGGTCCTGCGCCGGCGAGCTCCTCGCGGTCCGCGCGCGCCCGCCACCGGGAGCCACGGCAGCCGGGCCGCCGCCGAATTCGCTGTAGGCGATGCGCTGGCCCTCGAACTGGAAGGACGGCATGCCGGCACCCTACTACCCGCGCTGCGACGGTAGCGCCGTCCGCAGTGACGGCGCGCTAGCGTTGTTGCACTCGTCAGCCAGCGACACCAGGAGGAGATTCATGGCCAAGGAGCCCCGCATCCTCGCCGGAGAGACCGCAGCGATCACCGGTGCCGCGCGTGGGATCGGCCGCGCCACCGCGGAGGCGTTCCTCAGCAAGGGCATGAGGGTGGCGATCGGCGACGTCGACTTCTCCGCAGCGCAGAAGACGGCGTCCGAGCTCGGCCCGAGCACGGTCGCCCTGCCGCTCGACGTGACCGACAGGGAATCCTTCGCCGCCTTCCTCGACGGCACCGAGGAACAGCTCGGGCCGGTCGACGTGCTCGTCAACAACGCGGGCATCATGCAGGTGGGGCGGTTCATCGACGAGGACGACCTCACGGCGCGCCGGATGGTCGACATCAACATCCACGGCGTGATCCTCGGCACGAAGCTGGCGCTCGAGCGCATGATTCCCCGCGACCGCGGCCACATCGTGAACATCTCCTCGCAGGCGGGCAAGTTCGGCACGCCGGGCGGGGCGACCTACTCGGCGACCAAGCACGCGGTGGTCGGGCTCACCGAGGCCGTCCGCGGGGAGCTGCGCCTGATGGACGCGCACATCGACCTCAGCTACGTGATGCCGTTCGTCGTCAACACCGAGTTGGGCTCGGGGCTGGGAGAGGCGCGCGGGATGAGCAACCTCGAGCCCGCCGAAGTGGCTGACGCGATCGTCGAGGCATTGCAGTACGCGATCGTCGACGTGTGGGTGCCGAAGTCCGCCAAGCGCACGAGCATCCTCGGCGCGATCCTGCCGCGCCCTCTGTCCGAGGGCATGGCGCGGGCGCTGAAGGCGGACCGCGTGCTCGCCACCGCCGACGTGGACTCGCGGCGCGAGTACGAGTTGCGCGCCTCGCGCTCGGAGCCCGGCCTCGAGGGCACGCCAGAGAAGCCGCAGATCACGCAGGGCGCCGGCACCTGAGCCGCCGCGCGCGCGGCCGCGCGCTCAGGCCGCCGTCAGCCACTCGGCGATCAGACCGCCGATCAGCGGTCCCTGGTCCTCCTGCAGGAAATGGCTCGCGTTCTCGATCTTCCTCGGCGCGTCTCGCCCGATCGCCTCGGCGAAGCGCTCGCCGACGGAGAACGGGAGCACCGGGTCGGAGTCGGCCCACAACACGAGGGATGGTCGGCGGTCCTCACGCAGGGCCTCGGTGACGCGCTGTCCCGCTGCTGCCCCGGGCGCGTCGGGCGTCTGCGGCAGTATCAGCGGAAACGCCCGCGCGCCAGCCTTGGAGGCGGCGTCCGGATAGGGCGATTCATAGGCGGCGATCACCTCGTCGCCCGGGTCCGTCTTGCAGGCGCCCCGCACCAGGAAGCCCACCGGCAGGTCCTCCGTGCGGGCGACGAAGTCATGGAAGGCGAGCCACGCGTCGGTCATCTTCTGGCGCCCGCTGAAGAGGCCGGTGTCCATGATCACCAGGCGCTCGATGCGATCAGGGTGCTCGACGGCCAGGCGCAGCCCGATCGGACCGCCCCAGTCGTGCACGACCATCGTCGCTCCGCGCAGGTCGAGGTCCTCGAGCAGCGTCTGCGTGTGCTCCACGTGACGGTCATAGCTGTAGAAGTCGATGTCGGTCGGCTTGTCCGAGCGACCGAAGCCGGCGAGGTCAGGCGCGATGCAGCGGAATCCGGCGTCGCGAACGGGAGGGATGACCTTGCGCCAGAGAAATGACCAGGTGGGCTCGCCATGGAGGAACACGACGGGCGCGCCCTCGCCCTCGTCGAGGTGAGCGAGGCGCAGATCGCCTACCGCGCGGTAGTGCGAGTCGAACGGAAAGTCCGGAAGTCCCTGCAGCGCGTCCTCGGGTGTGCGCACCACCGCGGCCATCTCGCCGCGCAGCATACCCCGTGCCTCATCGGCTAGGCTCGCGCCCGAATGCACCACATGGCCCTGCAGCTGGCACCCGTTCTGGCCGCCGAGAAGAGCAAGGTCCCGTTCTACGTAGCCGGTGGCCTGCTGGTCGCGTGGGCGCTGGTCCTGTCGCTGGCGCTCGGCCTGCGCAGGCCCGACTTCCCCGGCAACCAGGCCGGGCAGCGCACGGTGATCGCGATCTCCTCGGTGCTCGTCCTGGCGGCCGCCTCCACGGCGGTCCTCACGTCGGGCTCCTCGCCGACCGCGAAGGCGGCGATCAGCCCGCTGCCGGTCGCCCCGAACCCGTCGGTGCCCGCCGTGGCGGCGCCTGCGCCCGCGCCATCGAGCACCTCGCAGGCGCCCGCAACCACGAGCGCAGCTCCGGCTCCGGCTCCGGCTCCGGCGGCGACGACGCCCGGCGCTTCGACGTCGCTGAAGCTCGCGGCCGACCCCGGCGGCCTGCTCGCCTTCGACAGCAAGCTCCTGAGCGCGAAGGCCGGAGCCGTGACCGTCGCGTTCGCGAACGCCTCCCCGGTCGAACACAACCTGACCATCGCGCTGGGAACCGCGGTGCTCGCGGCGACACCGACGTTCACGGGCGGATCGAGGACGCTCACGCTCAAACTGAAGCCCGGAACGTACACCTTCTACTGCAGCGTCCCGGGACATCGCCAGGCCGGCATGGAAGGTACGCTGAAGGTCTCGTGAAGCTCTACGTCTGCTGGGGCACCTTCCCGACGCCCCGTCCCGGTGGCCACCCGTGTGCGAACGCCCACGGCGCGCTGAGGGACGCCGGCCACGACCCGGATGTGATCCGGGCCTACGGACTGGCGCCGCTGCCCGGCGTGTTCAACCACACGCGCGGGCGCAGAGAGGTGCAGGAGCTGACGGGCAACCGCTGGGTGCCGACGCTCGTGCTCGACGACGGGAGCGTCATCGACGGCTCCAAGGAGATCGTCGACTGGGCTCGCTCGAACCCGGCGTAGCTCTGGCGGCGCGCGGCGATCGAGTCCGCCACGCCTTCCACCAGCGGCGCCACCATGTCCCTATCGCCCTGCGCGGCAGCGCGGCCGAGAGCAACCGCGAGGGTCGCGGCGAACCCGACCCACACGGACACCAAGGCGAGGATGAAGATCAACGAAATCGGCGATCACCTCTGCTCCACGACTGACCCTCGCATAATGTGCGGACGGTAGTCCAGCCCCACCGCGCGGATCACGTCGCTGTAACCGTCAAAATTCGGTCCCCGGAGGGCATGTCCTTCCCGCGGCCCCGACAATCACGAAAAGAGAAGGAGAAATTTCATGAACGTTCTCGCCAAGCTGGACGAGACTCGCGCCGCGAGGAGCATCCTCGAGCACCCGTTCTACCGCCGCTGGAGCGCCGGGGAGCTCAGCGCGCACGAGCTCGGTTGCTATGCCGGCGAGTACCGGCACGCCGTCGCCGCCCTCGCCGAGGCTTCCGCGCTCGCGGCTGCAAAGGCGCCGTCGGCGCACGCGCCCGCATTGCGCGCGCACGCCGCTGAGGAGGAATCGCACCTGGCCCTGTGGGACGAGTTCGCACGGGCCGCCGGCGCAAGCTCGAGCGACGGCGAGGCCGCGCTGCCCGAGACCGAGGCCTGCGTGCAGGCGTGGACCCGTGGAGAGGATCTGCTCGAGCATCTCGCCGTGCTCTACGCGATCGAGGCCTCCCAGCCCGAGGTCGCGAGGACCAAGCTGGAGGGGCTGACCGCCCACTACGGCTACGCCGCGGAAGGCCCGGCCGTCGAGTACTTCACGACACATGAGCTGCGCGACGTCGAGCACGCGCGAGAGGCGGGCGAGCTGATCGAAGAGCTGATGGCTGCCGTCGAGGACCAGCCTGGCAAGGGCGAGGCGATGGTGCGGCGTGCGAGCGACGCGCTGGAGGGGAACTGGGCGCTGCTGGACGGCGTGCAGGACCGGGCCCGACGCTAGGGGCTCAGCGCAGCGACGAGACGGGATGCCCGCAGAGTCGCCAGGAGAAGAGCATCGCCGCGACCGAGGTGGCGAGGTTCAGGCTGGAGACGCCCGGGCGCATCGGAATGCTGACGCTGCCGTCCGCCCGCGCGCTCAGCTCCGGGCTGAGGCCGTGGCGCTCGGTCCCGAATGCGAGGATCGCCCGCGGTGGCAGCGCCAGTGGATCGAGGGGCTCACCGTCGGGATCGACGGCGAGCAGGGGCCGGTCCGTTCCATCGAGCTCACCCAGCGTGCGCACGCGCGCGACGGGCAGCGCAAAATGAAGCCCGGCGGCCCCCCGAAGGGCGTCCGGGTGCCACGGGTCGTGAGTGCCCGTGCTCAGCACTCCGGCGACATCGGCGGCGGCGGCGACGCGCACGCAGGCGCCCATGTTGCCCAGGTCGCGGGGATCCTCGAGCACGACCACCGGAAGCGGACGTGGGTCGGCGAGCACGCTCCGCGGCTCGATCGAGGGGCGCTCGGCCAGGGCGATCACGCCGGTCGCCGGGGCCAGCGGGGCGAGCTGCTCGAAGATCGCCGGCTCGACGGTGCGCGCGAGCGTCCGCAGGCGCGCCGCGAGGTCGGGAGCGAGCAGCTCGGCGAGTCGATCGAGCTCCCGCGGATCGGTGCAGGCGACCTCGAGCACGTTCGCGCCGAAGCGAAGCGCGTGCTTCAGCGGGTGGAAGCCTTCGAGTACCGCCAGCGAGCGATCGCGCCGCGCACGTCCGAAGCGCGGGATGAGCGACCCGTCTTGCACGGACCGATGATCGCACGCGCCGGCGATAGCGACACTCCGAGCGCTGCTCGGTGGTTGGGGAGCTGGGGGTGCAGGGTAATCGAGTACGCGTAGAGTGGGGGGCACATGAGATTCGCGGGGGCCGCATGAAATTCGAGGGCATCCACCACATCACGGCGATAACCGCGGACGCCCCGGGGAACGTCGAGTTCTATACCGGGGTGCTCGGGCTGCGCATGGTCAAGAGGTCAGTCAACCAGGACGACCCGACCGTCTACCACCTCTTCTACGGCGACGAGACGGGCTCGCCCGGCGCCGACCTCACGTTCTTCGAGTACCCGGGCGCGGCACCCGGACGGCCCGGCGCGGGGATGGTGCATCGGATCGTCTGGCGTGTCTCCTCGGCGCAGGCGCTGGACTTCTGGCAGGAGCGGCTGGCCGCTCGCGGCGCCCACGCAGACAGGACCGACCACAGCCTGCTGCTCGCCGACCCCGAGGGACTAGAACACGAGCTGGTTGTCTCGGCTTCGGAGGACGAGCCGCTGTCGGCCCACTCGCCTGAGATCCCCGGCGAGTACGCGCTGCAGGGCTTCGAGGGCGTCCGCGCCTACAGCAACGCGCCGGCGCTGAGCGAGGATCTCCTGGGCGAGACGCTCGGCTTCAAGCGGATCCAGGGCGAGCATTGGGAGGTTCGCGGGGAGCGGCGCGGCAGCTCCTACGCCTACGACCGCGCCCCGCCCGAGATCAACCGCAGCCAGGGCGCCGGCAGCGTGCACCATGTCGCCTTCGCGGCGAACATCGACGACCTGGAGGCATGGCGGCTGCGTGTCGCCACCGCCGGCGCCCGGCCGACGCCCGTGATCGATCGCTTCTACTTTCGCTCCGTCTACTTCCGCGAGCCCAGTGGCGTGCTCTTCGAGATCGCGACGATCGGACCGGGGTTCGCGGTGGACGAGGACCAGCGGCGCCTCGGCGAGCGGCTGTCGCTGCCACCCGACTTCGAGCCGCTGCGGGCACAGCTGGAGGCTACGCTGACCCCGCTGCCGTATCCGCCCTCGTGGCGGCTCGCCGCCTCCGGCTAGGCGCCCGCTCGCGGCCGCATCGCAGCGCCGTCTCCCGGCGCGGCACGCGGGCGCCGCGCGGCCCGTCCAGACGGCCTAGGCGCCGGCTCAGGTCCTGACATCAGGGCCCGATAAGTAATGCATGAAGGGCGAGCTGGATCGTGGCATAGTCGACCAGTCGGCCGTGGGCATGCGCGTGGCCACCTTCTCGGCCGGCATCTGGCTGACGTACGTCGTATGCGTGACCAGCGCGATCTACGTCGTGCTGACGTGGGAACATCCGCACCGGGCCCTGCTGCTGGCGGCGTTCGGCGCCGGGATGACAGGAGGCGCGATCGCCGCCCAGCTTCCTCGTGAACGGATCGTGCGAAGCCGCTTCAGGGAGATCTTCTTCCTCGGCTGGAGCCTCCTGGACCTGGCTCTGATCGTGCTGGCCACCTGGGCGGACGGCGGCACCGGCAGCCCGGTGGCGCTGACCTTCTTCATCCCGGTCGTGTTCGCCGCCATGTCCTATCCGCTGGCCTCCGTCCTCGCCGTCGCCGGCCTCAGCGTCGCCAGCTACATGCTGCTCGCGGTCACCGACGGGGGTGCGGGGTGGGCCTACGAGGCGCTCTTCGTCGTGATGCTCGCGTGCACGGGCGCCATGAGCGCCTGGCAGGCGCGCAACCACGACCGCCAGCGGGCGGCCTTGACGGAGGTCTCGCGCGCCGACCCGCTCACCGGGTGCCTGAACCGGCGCGGCTTCGAGGAGCGTGCGGTGGCCGAGATCAGCACAGCCACGCGGCACGCCGGACAGGGGGCCGTGCTGGTGCTCGACATAGACCACTTCAAGCCGGTCAACGACCGCTACGGGCATTCGGCCGGCGATGAGCTGCTGCGGTGGGTCGTCACGACGATCAGCGAAACCGTCAGACCCAACGACGCGATCGGGCGGATAGGCGGCGACGAGTTCGCCGTGCTCTTCGCGGACATCGCTCCGAGCGACGCGCTCGAGGGCGCGGCGCGCGTCGCAGCGGCCCTGGCCGAGCGGGCACCGTGCTCGCTGGGGATGGCGAGCTTCCCGATGGACGGGGCCGAGCTGGAGGACCTGATGCGCCTTGCCGACGTGCGCCTGTACGCCTCACGCCACGGTCGCCCGGACCGGGACGTCACGGGGCCGACCGAGCGGCTGAGCTGGGCTGCGACGCTCGCGCACGCTGTCGACATGCGCATGAACGCTTCCCACGAGCACTCGCGCGCCGTGGCCGACCTCGCGGTCTCGATCGCCACCGAGCTGGGCTGGCAGCCGGACATGCTCGGCAAGCTTCGCATGGCCGCGATGCTGCACGACATCGGCAAGGTCACCGTTCCCGACGAGATCCTCTGCAAGACGGGCCGGCTGACGGCCGAGGAGTTCGAGCAGATGAAGGGACACAGTGTCGCCGGGGCCGAGCTCGTCTCCCGCATCGAGGGCCTCGACGTGATCGCGGCCTGGATACGTCACTCGCACGAGAGCTTCGACGGGTCGGGCTATCCCGACGGGTTGCGCGGCGAGGCCATCCCGATGGCCTCGCGGATAATGCTCGTGGCCGACGCGTTCGACGCGATCACCAGCACGCGCCCGTACCGCGAGGCGCTGTCGGCCGAGCACGCGTGCGAGGAGCTCAACCGCCACGCCGGCGGCCAGTTCGACCCCGCCTGCGTTGACGCATTGCTCCGGCACCTGGGCGCGAGATCCTCGAGCGGGTCCTCGGCGCCGCCGCCGTCCGAAGACACCACGGAACGGCGACCCCACGTGCCGGCGCTGTCCTAGGCCGCGCCCAGCCGCCGCGAACGCGGCGAGCGGTGCGCCAGCACCGCGCCCCAGTCGGAGTCGTCGATCCGGCCCGGGCGCGTGTCGCGGATGAACTCGCGCAGCAGCGCCGACAGGCCGTCGGGGTCCTCGAGATGCGGAAAGTGCGCGGCCGTTGGCAGCGTTCTGAAGGTGCTGTTGGGCGTCGCCTCGTGCGCGCGGCGGCCATGCTCGATCGGGATCGTGTTGTCGCGCTCGCCCCACACGATCAGGGTCGGTATCGACTCGAGGAGGTACAGGCGATCGGTGGCGGCGACACGCTGGCCGTGCACGTCGATGACGGAGCGAAGCGTGTGCAGGAAGGCTCCCTGCGCTTCCGCGTTCTCGAGCGGCCGCAGCGCGCGAGCGATCGCCTGCAGATACACGCCGATCGAGCTGCCCCGCTCGCGCAGACGGCCGCCCGCGTTCCACAGCCCGCCCACGAGCCGCGGATGGATCGTCAGCGAGAGCAGCGCCGACATCCCCGGCAACGCTGCGGTGCGCAGCAACGGGCTCACCTCGCGACCGAGCCCGCCGCTCGAGACGAGCACCAGGCGCTCCACCCGCTGAGGGAACTGGTAGAAGAACTGCATCGCCACGCCGCCTCCGAGCGAGTGCCCGACGATCGTCGCGCGGTCTATCCCGATGGCGGACAGGAGGTCGCGGATGCTCGCTGCGTGTGCGCCCAGCGAGTAGTCGCCGCGAGGCGCCGCCGAGTCGCCGTGACCGATCAGATCGGGTGCGACGACGGTGTACTCGTCCGCCAGGCTCAGGGCCACCGACCGCCAATGGCTGGACGAGTTGAGCATCCCGTGGATGAGCACGACCGGCGGCCCGCTGCCGGCGATCCGGTAGATCACACGGCGGCCGTGCAGCTCTATCTGCCACTCGTCGAACTCGTGTGAGAGAGACGGCACCGGCGAGGGGCTGCCGCCGCCGTGCAGCCGTTCGGCGCGATCGCGTCTGCCGGTACTGGATCTCAGCGCGGCACCTCTTCGCGCACCCTAGCAAAGGGTCATACTGCGCCATGGCGTGCTCCGGCTCATCACGATCCCGATCAGCCACTACTGCGAGAAGGCGCGTTGGGCGCTCGAGCGAGCCGGCATCGGCTACCGCGAGGAGCGCCACGTGCAGGGCATGCATCGTCTGGCTGCCCACCGGGCGGGCGGCGGCCTGACCGTGCCAGTGCTCGTGACCCCTGAAGGCGCGATCGGCGAGTCGGCGGAGATCCTCCTGTGGGTCGACGAGCGCACGGCGCCCGAGCACCGGCTGCTCCCGGCCGACCGCGCCGCGCGTCTCGAGGAGGTCGGCATCTGCCGGCGCCTCGACGATCGGCTCGGGCCCAGCGGACGGCGCCTGATGTACGTGCACATGCTTGCCCAGAAGGACCTTGCGCTGAGCTTCAACAACCAGGGCGTCTCCGGCTGGGAGGATCGCCTCATCCGCTGGGGATGGCCGCTCGTGGGGCGAATGATCGGCCGCGTGCTCGACATCCGGCCGGGGATAGAGGTCGAGGACGAGGCCACCGTGTGGCACGAGTTCGACCTCATCGCAGAGCGTCTGTCCGACGGCCGCCCCTACCTTTCCGGAGAGCGCTTCGGCGCGGCGGACCTCACCTTCGCCGCTCTCTCGGCGCCTGTCGTGGTTCCGCCGCAGTACGGCACGCCGCTGCCGCGGCCCGACGCCATGCCGCCGGCGACCGCGGCGATCGTGCAGCGCGGCCGCGATCATCCCGCCGGCCGCCATGCGCTCGCTCTCTTCGCCCGGCATCGTCACGAGCTGGTCGGCTGAAGGGCGCCCCGGGAGGCACCGCACCCGGCTGGGGTTCGGGACGCCGAATCGTCCAACGCGAGCGGCCGACGCAGGTCGCGGGCCGGGCCGCGATGGAGCAGCCTGGCGGAGCAGATTGTCCACAACGGACATTTGTGCGTGTCTGGCTCGGCAATTAGACTCGCGGTAGATGGTCTCCTCGAGCGGTACGTCGGTTGCTGCGCCAAGCCCGCGTCCTTCGTCTGCCGAGCGAGCCGCCGACGATCCGGCAGTCCGCCTGAGCGAGGTGAGGAAGGTCTACGGCGACGTCGTCGCGGTCGATCGGCTGTCGCTCGAGGTGGTGGCGGGAGAGTTCTTCACGATGCTCGGACCGTCCGGGTCGGGGAAGACGACGACGCTGCGAGTCATCGCAGGCTTCGAGTTTCCCGATTCAGGCACCGTCGAGCTCCACGGGTCAGACGTCACGCGCAGCCCGCCGTACGAGCGCCCGGTCAACACCGTCTTCCAGGACTACGCGTTGTTCCCGCACATGAACGTGCTCGACAACGTCGCCTACGGCCTGCGCGTCAAGGGTGTGGGCAAGCGCGAGCGCCAGCAGCGCGCCTCAGAGGCGCTCGAGACTGTGCGCCTGCCGGGCGTCGAGGGCCGCCGGCCGATCCAGCTCTCGGGTGGCCAGCGGCAACGTGTCGCGCTCGCACGCGCGATCGTCAACCGGCCGCGCGTGTTGCTGCTCGACGAGCCGCTTGGCGCGCTGGACCTGAAGCTGCGCCAGGCGATGCAGCTCGAGCTCAAGTCCATCCAGCGCGAGCTCAGCGAGCGCATCACGTTCATCTACGTCACGCACGACCAGGACGAGGCGCTGACGATGAGCGATCGCATCGCCGTCTTCTCCGACGGGCGGATCGAGCAGGTGGGCACGCCAGGCGAGATCTACGAGAACCCGGTCAACGAGTTCGTGGCCGGATTCGTCGGCACCTCCAACCTGATCGAGCGGGACGGACGCTCCTACACCGTGCGCCCAGAGAAGATCCGCATTCTCGGCGAGGGGGAGGCGGACGCCGTGGACGCTGCAGGCATAGTGCGCGAGGTGGCGTATCTAGGCTCGGTGACGCGGTACGTGGTCGAGCTCGAGAGCGGCGAGACGCTGGTGGTGGTGAGGCAGAACCTGGACACCTCGGCGGCGAGCGTGCAGCAGCAGCGGGGCCGCCGCGTGAGGCTTGCCTGGCGCAGAGACGACGAGTCAGAGCTTGATGTCAATCGGGAAGAGGAGCGTGAGCGATGAGGTTTGCAAAGATCGACTGGGCGCTGGCGGCGGTCCTGGGAGCTATGGCCATCGGGGTGGCCGCCTGTGGCTCGAGCAGCAGCTCGTCGTCCAGCAGCGTGCCCACGAAAATCGGCACCGCGGAGGGCCAGCTGAACCTCGTCGCCTGGGAAGGCTACGCGCAACCCGAATGGGTGAAGCCCTTCGAAGCGGCGACTGGCTGCCAGGTCCATGCCAAGTACGCGGGCTCCTCCGATGAAATGGTGACGCTCATGCGTCAGGGCGGAGGCAGCACCTACGACATGGTCTCCGCCTCCGGCGACGCGAGCCTGCGACTGATCAGCGGTGGCAACGTCGCGGCGATGAACGTCAACCTCGTCCCCGAATGGACGAACTTCATCCCGCAGCTTCAGTCTCCCTCGCACAACACGGTCAACGGCGTGCACTACGGGATCTCGCTGCAGTGGGGGCCGAACGTGCTGCTCTACAACAGCAGCAAGGTGAAACCGGCACCATCCAGTTGGGAAGCCATCTACAGCCCGAAGTACAAAGGGGCCGTCACCGTGCCCGCCAACCCGATCCAGATAGCCGATGCTGCGCTCTACCTTTCTAAGACGCAGCCGAGCCTCGGGATCACCGATCCGTACGAGCTGACCGAAGCGCAGCTCAATGCAGCGGTCAACCTGCTCAAACAGCAGCGGCCGCTGGTGAAGAAGTATTGGACGGCGGCCGCGGACGAGGTCGAACTGTTCAAGAATGGCGACGCCGTGATCGGCGCGGCGTGGCCGCTTCAGACCAACAACCTGCAGGCCGACAAGGTGCCGGTGAGCGAACTCATCCCAGCCCAGGGCGCGACCGGCTGGGCCGACACGTGGATGCTGTCGTCACACGCCAAGCACCCCAACTGCGCCTACAAATGGGTGAACTGGGTCTCCACGCCGAAAGTGCAGGCTGAACAGGCGATCTCCTTCGGCGAGACGCCGGCGAACACCAAGGCGTGCCCGTTCATGGAACAGATCAAGAAAGGCTCGTGCGTGAAATACCACGCGAATGCTCCGAGCGCCTACTTCGAAAGCATCAAGTTCTGGAAGACGCCGGTGAAAAACTGTGGAAACGGGAAAACCGACTGCACCGACTACAGCGTCTGGCAGAAAAAGTGGACGGAAGTAACCGCCTAGCCGTCGGGGACGGGACTCGGCGGCCGGCTTCGCGTTGAGCAGGACTGCCCGCATCCGCGTGTCGGCGGCACTCTTTCGCCGGCCGTGGCTGCGGGGCGGCCTGCTGCTGTCCGGGCCGGCCGCGTGGTTCGTCCTCATCTACCTGGGGGCGCTGTTCCTGCTGTTCCTCTCGGCCCTGTGGAGCGTCGACTCGTTCAGCGGGAAGATCGTCCACAGCTGGACGTTCGCCAACTTCGAAACGCTGTTCAACGTCCCCGCCTACCGGACGATCGCGCTGCGAACCGTCGGCATCGCCGCCGCGGTGACGGTCACGGACATCCTGCTCGCGGTGCCGTTCGCCTTCTTCGCGGCGCGGATCGCCCCGAAGCGCCTGCAGGCGGCGCTGTTCGTGGCGGTGCTGATCCCGCTGTGGTCGAGCTACCTCGTCCGTGTGTTCGCCTGGCGACTGATCCTCGCCAAAGACGGGATCCTCAACTGGTCGCTGGAACAGATAGGCCTGGGATCCGTGAACATCGGCTACTCCAACTGGGCGATGTGGATCGTCTTCAGCTACATCTGGCTGCCGTTCATGATCCTCCCCGTGTGGGCGGCGATCGAACGCGTACCGGAGTCGCTGATCGAGGCCTCGGCCGACATGGGAGCGCGTGGCTGGCGAAGCTTCCGGCTGATCCTCCTGCCGTTGATCCTGCCCGGGATCGTCGCGGGCTCGATCTTCACCTTTTCGCTGACGCTCGGCGACTTCATCACGCCCACGCTGGTCGGCGGCGCGGGCTCCACGTTCATCGGCAACGTGGTCTACCAGGAAGTCGGCATCTCCAACAACGTTCCGTTCGCCGCCGCGTTCGCGACCGTGCCGCTGGTGATCATGGGCATCTACCTGCTGGTGGCACGCCGGCTGGGAGCGTTCGAGGCACTGTGATCGGAGCGGGCCGATGGAGCCGGGTCGCGTTCGCGGTATGGGCGGCGCTGATCATGCTGTTCCTGTTCTTCCCGATCGTGATCATCATGCTGTACGCCTTCAACCCTTCAAACATTCAGAGCTGGCCGCTGTCCGGCCTCTCCACGCGCTGGTTCTCCTCCACCTGGAACAACGCCGAAGTCCGCCAGGCGCTGTGGCTGTCGCTGCGCGCCGGCCTGCTCGCCACGGCGATCGCGATGATCATCGGCACGATGGCGGCGTTCGCCGTCGACCGCTTCCGCTTCTTCGGCCGCGAAGCGATCTCGCTCGTCCTCGTGCTCCCGATCGCGCTTCCGGGGATCATCACCGGCATGGCGCTGAACTCGTTCATCAGCTTCAACAACCTGACGTTCTCGCTGCTGACGATCGTCATCGGCCACGCAACCTTCTGCATCGTCGTCGTCTACAACAACGTGCTCTCACGCCTGCGGCGCACGCAGTCCTCGCTGATGGAGGCGTCCATGGATCTCGGGGCCGACGGTTGGCAGACGTTCCGCTTCGTGACGCTGCCGATGATCGCGACGGCCCTAGTCGCCGGGGGGCTGCTCGCGTTCGCGCTGTCGTTCGATGAGATCGTCGTCACCACGTTCACCGCCGGCGCGCAGAACACGCTGCCGATCTGGATCTTCGCCCACATCCGCAACGGCCAGCAGCTCCCGCAGGTCAACGTCGTGGTCCTGTTCGTGATTCTGATCAGCCTGATTCCCGTGGCGCTCGCGCAGCGCCTCACGCGCGACACCGGCGTGCTGCGCTCGGGCGCACGCACGCCGGCGACCGGCGCCGCCTCGCCCGCGGGGGTGGGCGCCCCTTCGTGAGCTGGCGCGGCGCTCCTAGGGCTGCGCCTCGGCCGCCGCGATCATCGGACCCCACTCATCGCTGCTCCGGAACACCTTGACCGTGTAGTAGACCGACCATGCGAGCAGCGCGATCAGGCCGGGTGCATCGGTGAGGGCGATCACGAGCACGTAGCTGTTGGTGCCGAGGGTCAGCAGCGCCGTCAGGCGCACCAGCGCGCGAACGAGGAAGTACACGCCCCAGACGGTCGTGATCCTGCGCATCGCCTGCCGGTAGCTGACGGAGTCGAGAACCTCCTGCGGGAAGGCATAGATGTCGCTGGCGAACCACGACGCGAACGGGCGCGCGGTCGCGAGCGAGCCCAGCACCGCGCACCCGAGCACGGTGTCGATCCCGATCTCGGTCGCGAGATAGGCAGTGGCGCTGCCCGACGTCAGACCGACTATGGCGCGGATCGCGACCAGCACGAGCGCGAGGCGGACCACCGCCGCCGGGCGTCCCTGACGGCGCTCGTAGACGAACAGCGTGACGCCGAAGATCACGGCCGCCCCGATGCCCGCCCCCAGCCCGATGAGCTTCCAGCCCGCGAAGAACATCGCGAGCGGCCCGAACCCGTCGCGCACCAGCCTCGGTCCGGAGCGGCGCACCACCGCCCCCACCCCGAACGACTCGGGCATCTGGACCTCAGCAGGCGAAGTTGCCACCGAGGAGCACTCTACGGCACGTGCACCTCGCGCAGGGCGCCGCTCTCGGGGTCGAAGATGAAGCCGCGTATGTGCTCACGAGCCGGAAGCTCGCGGCTCGAGCGCAGGCGCGCGAGATTGTGGCGCAGGGCCGTCTCCAGGTCGTCGAACGCGCCGAGTCGCCAGGTGGGAAGGACGCCGTCGGCCGCGAGCGCCTGGGCGAACTCATCCTCCGAGGCGCCGTGCAGGCCGCATCCCTCGTGCATGACGACCACGATCTCCTCGGTGCCCAGCAGCCGCTGCGAGGCGCTGAGCGAGCGGATCGCGTCGTCGGTCGCGAGGCCGCCCGCGTTGCGGATGATGTGCGCGTCGCCACGGGCGAGGCCGAGCATCGGAAACAGGTCGATCCGCGTGTCCATGCACGCCAGCACGGCCACCTTTCGGCGCGGCTTCGGGCTCAGGCCCGGGGCGGCGAGCCCGGGCGCTCGCGAGCGGGCGACGCGCAGCATGTCATCGGCGTTGGCCATGGGCAGAGCTCAGGGAAGGCCCTCGAGTCCCTCGTCGAGCTCGACCTCGAGAGAGTTCAGGGCGTAGGCGACCATGTGGTAGTGGCCGACGAGCATCGTGAGCTCGATCAGCGCTCGCTCGTCGTGATCCTCAGAGAGCTGCGCCCACGTGGGCTCGGAGATCTTCGCGTCGCGGTGCAGCTCGTCAGCTGCCTGCAGGAGCGCTGCGTCGGCGGCGCTCCAGCCGTCGGCCCCGGGCCCCTGGGCGACGCGGAGGATCTCCTCGCGATCGATGCCGAGGCCTTCGGAGATGCGCAGGTGCTGCCCCCACTCGTATGCCGATGAGCAGTTGTAGCCCGTCCGCAGGATCAGAAGCTCGCGCTCGCGGGCGGGGAGCACGCCGCGGCCCAGCAGGAAGCCCCCGAAGGGCAGCCACCTGCGCATCAGGCGCGGATGGCGCGCGAGCGTGGAGAAGATGTTGTTCTCGCCCAGGCGGCCCTTGAGTCCGGGGGCGCCGGCCTGCAGGGCCTCTCGCGTCTGCTCGTCCCACTCGGGCTCGGGCAGCGGTGGGATGCGCGGCATCGTCAGACCCTCGCCCGGGATCGCCCGCTCAGCACGCCGAGGACTCGCGCGGGCGCTCGAACAAATGGCCACTCACTGTTTCCGCCGCGCCTGGAGGGAATATGGGTACAGGATGCGCCTCAAGCTCCCGAGCATCGGCGGAGTTTACGAAAGCCGAGACTCGGGAATCCGCTCAGCGATGCCGATCGACCTCGTCGGGCCCGACTTGGAGGTCTCACTGCAGCTCGATGAGTTCGCTCCCCGCGCGGCGCGCTACCACGTCACGCATATCGACCACCCGTCGCCGGACCTGCGCGACGCCGTTGCGTTGCTGACCAGCGAGCTCGTATCGCGGGCGGTGCAGCACTCCGGGTCGGACTCCTGCGAGTCGCTCGAGCTGCGCGCCTGGATGCCGCCGGAGATCGTCCGGGTCGAGCTGAGGGCGCCGCACGAGCTGCTCGAGGTTTCGCACGACAACGACGGCACCCAGTACGACCTGGTGCTCCTCGACCAGGTGGCCGACCGCTGGTCGATCGACGACGCGGACACATCCGCGTGCATGTGGTTCGAGATCGACCGCCACGAACGCCGCGGCACGAGCTCCTGAGCGCTCGCGCTAGGCGGCCTGCGGGAGGTCGAGCAGCCCGTCGAGCACCCGGTACACCGCGGGGTGCACGGACATCCCGCAGTGGCTCGAATCCACCTCGACGTGCTGGGCGTGCGGATCCAGGCATGCGCGCCAGTCGACGATTCCATCGCTGCGCGAGTGGACGGCGATCCCCTGAACGCCGTCCGCAAGCGGAGCGGTCAGATCCTCTCGGAAGGCAGCGCAGCAGGCGCCGTCCTTGCAGGCGCTCGAGAAGACGCCCGGCAGCCCGAGGTCGCCGAGCCGAGCCAGCCAGCGCACCGTCTGCAGGACCGACGGAGCCACCGCGAGCGAGTCTCGAACCGGTGAGCCCAGCATCACCACAGTCGATACGACCTCCGGGTTTCGCACGGCGAGCACGCGGGCGAGCGCGCCGCCGCGACTCTGGCCGATGAGCACCACGGGCTCGCCGCATTCCGATGCGAACGCCTGGAGCTGCGCCTGCAGGCGCATCACGCCCCGCTCCGCACAGTCGACGTTGGCGCGCATCCCGCTGCTCGACACACGATGACCGCGGCGCTCGAGCCAGGCTCTCAGCACGGTCAGCGACGCGTCGCCCGCCATCAGCCCCGGTATCAGGAACGCCGGCTGCGCGTCGGCCCGCCGGCGGGGTGAGCGGAGCTCGCGGTCGGAGAGCAGCCGCAGCAGCTCGTGGCTGTAGCGCAGCTCGCCCCACAGGGGCGCGGGCGACATCGCGTCGCTGCTCTGCTCACTCATCGAGACATAGAGTACGGGCGATGGACCTCGCCAACCGGCACGTAGTCCTCACCGGCGCGGCGGGTGGCATCGGACGGGCGCTCGTCCGGCGGTTCGCCGCCGAGGGAGCGAGGGCCGTCGTCGCCGCCGATCGCGACCTCGATGGCGCGCGTGCGATCGCCGCAGAGGTAGGCGGACTCGCCGTGCAGCTCGATGCGGGCAGCGAGGCAAGCGTGCGCGCGCTCATCGCAGAGGCGACGAAGGCCTACGGGCCGATCGACGTCTTCCTCTCAAACGCGGGCGTCCCGGGAGCGATGGGCGGCCCGGAGGCCGACGATCAGGCGTGGGACGAGGCCTGGCGGGTCAACGTGATGGCGCACGTGTGGGCGTCCCGCGCGCTGCTACCGGAGATGGTGGCCCGCGGAGACGGCTACCTGCTCAACACGGCGTCGGCCGCCGGCCTGCTCACACAGGTCTCCTCGCTCGTCTACAGCGTCACGAAGCACGCGGCCGTGTCGCTGGCCGAGTGGCTGGCAATCGAGTACGCAGACGCCGGCGTGCGCGTGTCGTGCATCTGCCCGCAGGGCGTTCGCACGCCTATGCTCGACCTCGCCATGGCCGAGCCGGCCGGCGCTGCGGCGCTGACGGCGGGCGGGCTGATCGAACCTGAGGATGTGGCCGACGCGGTGGTCGAGGGGATCCGCGAGGAGCGTCTGCTGATCCTCCCGCATGAGAACGTCGCAGGATTCCTGGCGCTGAAGGGCTCGGACCCCGAGCGCTGGCTCAGGGGCATGCGGCGGCTGGTGCGCGAGGCGCGCTCCGCCAACCCCGGCGACTAGCGGAGCGCCGCCGCCACGCTCAGTGCGGCACCGTCTTGGTGAGTTCCACGACCTGCTGGAAGGTCGGGCGATTCTGGAATGGGAAGGGAGCGACGGAGATCCCGCTCGCGCTGAGGAAGCGGTTCATGTCGAAGCAGCTGGCCTGCGCGTTTTCGGCGCAGGGTCCCTGGCCGTAGATCTGTTTCGGCGTCACGGATAGCGCTTCCTGCAGGGAGCTCTGCAGCGCCTGCTGGCACGCCGTCAGCGAGCCGACTCCGCAGTAGAGCTGCGAGTAGGGCGCTTTCGGCGCCGCGCCCTGGCCGTTGGCGGCGAGCAGGTCGCGCAGGTCCTTGCTCACGTACCCGTACCAGCCGTCGGCGAAGTCAGGGGCGGCCGGCTGGGAGCCCGGATAGGGACCGCCGAACGGGAGCATGCTCTGGACGGCGCCGAACGCTTCGTTGCCGAGCGCCGGGCGGAACTCCGCTTCGAGCAGCTTCGGCCACCACGCGTCCATGATCGTGACCGCGTCATTGTGCTGATAGGTGCCGGGGCTGGCGATGTCTTTGTTCGTCAGGTCCCGGCGGTGCCCGCCGTCGGCGTACCAGCTTTCGAGCTTGGCGATCGCTGCCTGGGACTGTGGATCGCTCGGCGTGCCGAGGACCTGCTTGATGGTCGGCCACAGCTGCACCATGCGGATGTCCTGAGTCGCGGCCTCGTCCATCGCCGTCACGAGCTGCTCGATGCCCATCTTCTTGCCGCCGGCGATATCCGCTTCGATGAAGTTCCTGATCAGCTGCATGCGGTAGATCGAGCCGTAGGCGTAGTGGTCGTCGGCGGAGGACCAGCGCGGCGCCTGCTTGTTGTTCCAGGAGACGAGGAAGCTCGGGTCGATCGCGTTGGGGTGCGCTTCGAACGGCAGCGCCGTCAGCGTGTGCAGCTTCGGTTCATAGCCTTGCCAGTCGAATTCCCCGGTGCCAAGGATGGGGAAGTCCGGCGAGGTGCCGAGCGCGCGCTGCGGATAGGCGCCCGACTGGTAGTAGGCGATGTGGTTGGCGTCGACGTAGGCCCAGTTGAACGCGAAGTTGATCTTGGACGCCGCCTGCTGGAACTGCTGGGGACCGGTCACGAAACCCGGTTCGTTGAGCTTTGAGAAGCCCAGCGCCGAGTCGGCCTCGTGGAAGTACGTCGTGCGCGCGCTCGCGAACGCGACCTTCTTGCCGGCCACCATGCCGCGTGCGTAGACGATGCCGTGAACCGTGCGATAGGCCGTGAGCTTTTCGGCCCCGGCCGGCGTTTTGTCCGACGCGTTCGGCGTCCAGGCGTTGGTCTGTTCGAGCTTTTCCATCGCCAGGCACTGGCCCTTGTAGAGGTAGTGCAGCTCGTCCTGACAGAGGACCTCGGCGAACGTGTCGACGTTGTCGGAGGTGGCGGTCGTCGCGCTCCACGCGTAGTCACGGCCGTGACCGAGCTCGACGTAGAGGTTGACGCCCGGGAAGGAGGCTCCGCGAGCGTCGATCCCCGGGCCGTGAAGGTCCTCCTCCATCAGGATCTCGGGGTTGTAGTAGCCCACCTGCGGCCCCATCACCGCGATCGCGTGGCCATTCGTCGAGTGCTTGGCGTTCACGAGCTCCCAGTTCGACGCGTGCGGAGGGCCGGCGAGCGCCGCGCGCAGAAGCTGTGAGCCGATCGAGCCGTCGCCGGGTATCGACTGCGGCGCGGGGGTGTGGGTCACTTCCGGGCCGCTCGCCGCCGCCGGCGCCCGGGAGGCCGACGACGCCGCCACGGGTTCTCCGTCGTTCACGAAGCTGACCGACCCGGGTTCGGGCATCGCCAGGCCCGTCTTCGAGAATGGCGAGCCGGTCTCGTAGGGAAACGACTTCGAGACCGTGGTCGGCGCCTCCGGGTCGTTGTGCTCGCGGAAGTCGCTCCACTTCGCTCTGCCCGCTTTCGTCCCGAACTGCTTTTCGAAGGCCTCGAGCGCGAGTGCCGAGCGCACCTCCGAGCCCCCGCCCTTGCCGAAGATGCCGCCGATCAGCGAGGCCTCGGCGATCACGTCGGTGGCCTTCCACATCGCCGGCGTCCTGCCGATGCCCGCGTACTCTGCCGGCATCTTGTTCGGGTTCACCAGCGCTTCGGTGATGTAGGCGTTGATGCCGGCGACGAATTCGTTCACGTCCGCCACCACCTTTTCGCCTTCGGCGCCGTACAGCTTGGGGGCGTTTTCGAGCTGCGATTGCAGGTCGCCTTCGGTGTAGGGCGCGATCAGATACTGGGCGCGGTCCATGGCGCGGTTGCCTTCTGCCCCGCCCGCGAAGGACGAAAGTTCCGCGCGCGCCGCATGCCGCAGGACGTCGATCAGGAACAGCCGGTCCGCCGCCGCGGCGTAGCCGGCGCCGAACATCACTCCGCCGCGCGTGCTGCCATAGATGTGCGGCACGCCGAAGGAGCTGTCGCGCTGGATCGTGACGTCGCTGCGGGGGCTTTCGGTTGACGCGAGATCCCCTTCCTTGACACCGAACGTCGCGTCCTTGTAGTAGCTGGGGATCTGTTCGCGGGTGAGTGTCGGCGACGCGTAGATCAGCCCGGCGTAGAGCGGCAGCTGGTCCTTGAAGTGCGGAGGGTAGGCGCCGCCCACCTGGAATTCGGCGAGCTGCGCCGCATTGTCGAGCCCGTTCTCACCGGACGGCAGCACGTTGCGAAAGCCGCCGGCGTCGTTCGTCCCGTACGGCTGTACGGGGGCTTCGGCCCTTGCGCTCGCCGCGAACGCCGAGATGAGAATCGTGGCGGCGAGCGCAATCGCACCCTTGCGAGAGCCGAGCCGGTTCGACGGCCGCACACCTGTCACTGCATTCACTCCTGTCACTCTCCCCGCTCAAGCGTCCGATGAACCGGCGCAGGGCGAGGTACCCCCTTCGTCTGCGCGCTAAACACCAGCTCGCCGGTGACGGAGGCGGAGGCGGAGAGATGACGTCCGGGGCCGCCGAGGTTTATGAGTCGTGGCCCGCGGGTATAGCTGCCAGCGAAATCGAGCGTCCGGAGCGGGCGGCGCAGGCGTTACCGGGCGGCCAACATACAGCGAGACGGACTGACATCCAAGGGGGCACGATGCAAATGAGTCAAGCCACTTTCCGCGCGCGCAGGAGGTGCGCCGCGATGTCGGTGACCGCTCTCGCGTGCTGCATCCTCGCCGCGGCGCTGGCAGGCGCCGCACCGGCCACGGCCAAGGTCCTGCGCGTCGGCAAGTTCGCGGGCAAAAACGGCGGCTACACGAGCATCCAGGCCGCGGTGAACGCGGCCAACCCCGGCGATTGGGTGCTGATCGGCCCGGGCGACTACAAAGAAGCCGGCACACAGGCGCCCGCGGGTGGGCGCGCCGGCGCGGCGGTGCTCGTCGAAAAGCCAGGGATTCACATTCGCGGCATGGATCGCAACGGGGTCCTTCTCGACGGGACCAAGCCCGGCAGCCCCCTTTGCAGCTCGAGTGCCGCCGACCAGAACCTCGGGCCGCTGGACACGGAAGGGCATCCGTCCGGCCGCAACGGACTCGAGGTGTTCAAGGCCAATGGCACGAGCGTCGAGAATCTGAGTGCCTGTAACTTCCTCACGGGCGCCCACGGCGGCGGCAACGAGCTGTGGTTCAACGGCGGCGACGGCAGCGGCAAACAGGAACTGGGCTCATGGCGCGGTGCCTTCCTCTCGTCGACGTCCACCTACTACGAAGGCAACACCAAGCCCTTCGTCTCGTACGGGATCTTCACCTCGAACACGTTCGGACCCGGTCTGTACACCCAGGTCTATGCGAACAACTCCGCCGATTCCGCCTTTTACATCGGCGCGTGTCCGGACTGCAACTCGATCCTCGACCACGCGCACGCGGAGAACAGCGACCTCGGCTACTCGGGCACGAACTCCGGCGGTCATCTGATCATCCAGAACTCCGAGTTCGACAACAACCAGTCGGGCTTCGTCACCAACAGCCAGAACAACGACGACGCGCCCTCGCCCCAGGACGGCGCATGCCCCAAAGGTGGAACGGGCCCGACCGGGACGCACTCTTGCTGGCTGTTCACCAAAAACACCGTGCACGACAACAACAACCCGAACGTCCCCACGACAGGCTCCGCGGAAGCGGGCCCGGTCGGCAGCGGCGTCGTCATCTCCGGTGGCCGCAACGACACCGTGAGCGGCAACAAGATCTACAACAACGGCGCCTGGGGAGTGCTTCTCGTCCCCTATCCCGCGACCGAAGAACCGCCCCCGGTGGCCAACTGCAACGGCGGCGTGGGGACGACCTTCGAAGGTAAAGCCGTGTGCTACTTCGATGACTGGGGCAACGAAGTAACCAACAACACCTTGACCAACAACGGCTTCTTCGCCAACCAGGCCAACGTCGATCTCGCCGAGATCTCGAACCTCGAGAACCCCGGCAACTGCTGGCACGGCAACGTCGACACCTCGGGCACCGTCACGAGTGAACCCAAAGCGATCCAAAGCCCGCCCCACAGCGAATGCGGGATCCCGGACGCCGGCGAATCGCTCGGCAGCCCGCTCGGCGCCCAGGTGGCGTGTGACACGGGATTCTTCGGGGAATGCCCGAAAACGGTTGTCGCGAATTACCCGAAACGGACCAAAGTCGAACTCCAGCCGTTGCCGAAACAGACGACGATGCCCGATCCCTGCGTGGGCGTGCCGCGCAACAGCTGGTGTCCGACCAACAAGGTCAAGCCGCCGCCGTACCCGGTGCCGGGATCGCCGGTCGAATGATCAGCTGCTCAGCGCGAGCGCTCGAGTAGGAGCTCCGTCATGGCGCGCACGCGACGCGGCGTGTCGTCATCGCCGCGGCTCGCCGCCACGATCGCACCCATCATCAGGATCTGTAGCTGATGCCCGGTCTCCTCCGGGTTGGCGGCGCCCGCCTGCTGTGAGGCGACCTCGAGGATGGCTCGGATCACCTGTAGGTGCCGATCCGCCTCTCGGCGCGTCGCAGGCCCATCGACAGCCACGGCTGGAGACTAACCTCAAAGCCGACGTGGCCAAATCGGTCGAATGACCGATGCTGGTCCGCTCGAGCGAGCGAACCTGATGCGTCCGCTCGACTCGGGAAGTCGCGTGCGTCAGCTCGAGCTGTCGATCAGAAGCCTGGCGAACACGCGCGCCCGGCAGGCGGCCTCGGGATCGCCCCGACCCGCCGAGACGATCGCGCCCATCATCAGGATCTGCAGCTGATAGCTCATCTCCTCCGGGTCGCGGGCGCCCGCCTGCTCGGCGTAACGCTCGAGTTTCGCGCGGATCACGCCGAGATGCTGCTCGGCGGCACGGTGGATCGGACTGTCGGGCTCGCGGATCTCCAGCAGCGTTTTGATGAACGGGCAGCCCTCGTAATCGGGGCGATGGAACCACTCGTCGAGAGCGTCGAACAGAGCCAGCACATGTTCGGAAGGGGTGGGTGCCAGGCGCTCCGTCTCGGCTTCGAGCCATTCGCGCGTCCACCGCTGCTCACGTAGATCGAGGAACGCGAGGACGAGGTCCTCCTTGGATGCGAAATGGCGGTAGAGCGTCGCCTTCGCGATCTTCGCCTCGGCGATGATCCTGTCGATCCCGACCGCACGGACTCCGTCGCGCGAGAAGAGGTCGTAGGAGGTCTCGAGGATCCGCTCCTGCGCGCTCAGCTGCGGCTGTGCGACCCCGTCCCCCACATCCCGGGAAGCCATCTGCCGGACAGTAGTTAGACAGGCTTGTATAGTCAACGAGACAGACCTGTATGTCCGATCGACGTGACTCCTCCCGGCACGCGGGTAAAACGGGCGAGGCCGCCACTGAAGCGCCCGGAACGCGAGGGGACGAGGAGCGGGGACTGGAGCTCCTCCTCGGCGTGTCCAGCTGCCTGAGGTCGTGGGCGTCCTTCAAGCCAGGGACCGAGCGCCTGCTGGGCGAGATTGCCGATCGGCTTGGACAGGCGGCCGGCGCGCTTTGGCTGCCCGACGGTGACGCGCTCGTGGCCCGCGCCGTGTGGAGCTCCGGGAGCGTCGACCACTCGGCCCTCGAGGAGTTCCTGCGCTCCCTGCGACTGCTGCCGGGGGAGGGCCCGGCGGGCCACGCATGGATTCACGCGCAGCCCGTATCGGCCAACCCGGTCGTGAGCGGGAGGACACACTCGATGGGCGGGCTGCGCGGGACCCTCGGCCTTCCCGCGCTCGCGCGTGGTGAGGTGATGTGCGTGATCGAGCTCTACTCGACGTCCGCCCCCCAGTTCAGCGATCGGCTGATGCACGTTCTCGGGACCGTGGCCCACGAGCTGGGCGCGTTCTTCGCTCGCCGCCGCGGCGAGCTCGACCTCTCGCCGCTCACCGCGCGGGAGGTCGAGGTACTGACGCTCGCGTCGATCGGCCTGCCCGTGGGCGGCATCGGCGAGCGACTCACGATCAGCCGCGGCACGGTCAAGTCCCACCTCGAGCACATCTACGCGAAGCTCGGCGTCGTCAACCGCACCGCGGCGGTCGCGCAGGCGCTGCGCAGCGGGCTGATCGAGTAGCCGCGGCGAGCCGGCCGCCGTCCTAGGGGTTACGGGCCAGCCGCGCACGTCGGGCGGGGCTGATGCGGATCACGTCCGATGCCAGGTGACAGCGCTCCAGGGCGCCGATGAACCAGGCGCCCGGGTCCAGCTGCCAGCGGTCCAGGCCGTGGCGCGCCGAGGTGGGAAACGCGTGGTGATTGTTGTGCCAGGCCTCGCCGAAGGCCAGTGGCGCAAGCCAGGCGAGGTTGCGGGACTGATCACCGGTCGAAAATGGCCGCCTGCCGAAGAAGTGGCAGAGCGAGTTGATGCTGAACGTGACGTGATGCAGGAAGAGCACCCGCACGGCGCCGCCCCACAGAAGTCCGGTGAGGCCACCGAGTACCGAGCCGGTCAGCGCCACGCCCAGCCCGAACGGGAAGGCGAGCCCGACCAGCACCCACAGCGGGAACATGCGGCTGATCACACGCAGGTCCCGGTCGGATATCAGGTCCTTGGCATAGCGGGCCGGGTTGGCCATGTCCTTGCCGCGGAACATCCAGCCGACATGCGCGTGGCCGAGCCCGCGAAGCGCTCCGCGCCAACCCGGCGCGTCCTCGAGGTGAGGGCTGTGCGGGTCACCGGCGTGATCGGAGAAGCGATGGTGCTTGCGGTGCGTGGCGACCCACTCGATGACCGGCCCCTCGACCGCCATCGAGCCGAGCACCGCGAGCAGCGCTCGCAGGGCGCGCGAGGTCTTGAAGCTGCGGTGGGTGAAGAGGCGGTGGTAGCCGACGGTGATGCCGAGCCCGGTGAGCGTGTACGTGATCGCAAGGACGACGAGGTCCTGCCAGTGAAGGGTCCCGCCCCACGCCATCCATGCCCCAAGGATCAGCGCCGCCACGGGGATGCCGACGACCATCGTGCGCACGACCCGCTCGGAGGTCTCGTTCTCGATCGGGATGACTTCTGCGACGGGGCTGCCGTGCGACTGGACTGGTGTGCTCATTCTGCGCCTCCTGCCAACTCCTGCGGCGCACCTCGGCGCGGCGGGCTTGGATCTCGATCATGAAAACGGGCCTGAGTCTCTGAAGTGGGCCCGCTTGGGGAGGAGTCCAATCCGGCGGCTAGGTCTACGTCCGGGGGCCGGCTGCTCGGCAACCGCCCAGGCGCAACGGTAGCGGGTCGGGCGGGTGCCTGAGCCGCGCAGGTGTCCGGATCTCGACGAACGTTAGGCGGCGCGCAGCTCGGCCAGACCGTCGGCGATGCTCTTCACCGGAGCGTAGCCAAGCTGCTCGCGGGCCTTGTCGATTCGGATCGTGCACTCCTGGCTACTGACCCAGAAGGCAAAGCGTGTCAGTGGCGGCCTGCCCGGAAGAGGCAGGATGCGCCAGCCCGCCTCGCCCGCGCGCGCGAGGGCGGATCCGGCCCAGACGGGGATGCTCCGCGATGGCGCGGTCACGCCCTGCGAGGCCAGCAGCTCGCTGACGAACTCGCGGAACACGACGGGCTCGCCGTCGGTGACGAAGTACACGTTGCCTGGGCGCCCTCGCGTGGCGCCGAGCACGAGGCCCTCGACGGTGTTCTCCACGTGGGTCGTCGACGTACGGTGGCGCCCGCCGCCGATCCACGCGAAGCGCCCGCTGCGAACCGTCTCGAGCATCACGGGCAGAAGGGTCGTGTCGCCGACTCCCCACACGAAGCGGGGGCGAACGACGACCGTCTCGAAGCGCTCGCCGTTGGCCGCCAGCACCGCCTGCTCGGCACGCGCCTTCGTCGAGCTGTAGAGGGCCGGCGAGTCGGGTCGCAGGGGAGCGCTCTCATCGACGTTCACGAGCGGCCCGCCGGCGAGCAGGACAGCCTCGGTGCTGACGTGCACGAACCGCCGGACGCCCGCCTCGGCGCAGGCTCGCAGTGCGTGCCTCGTGCCATCCACGTTTCCGCGCTCGAACTCCTCGCGCGTTCCCCAGTCGCCGAGCGTCGCCGCGGCGTGAAAGGCAAGCTCGCAGCCCTCCGCACCGGCGCGCATGGCCGCCGCGTCCGCGAGGTCGCCGTCGACGGGCTCGGCGCCGCGTTCACGCACGCGGTCGGCCGCCGACGTCGAGCGTGCGAGCGCATGGACCGTGTGCCCGTCTGCCCGCAACCGCTCGATCAGCCGTCCGCCGATGAAGCCTGACCCGCCGGTGACGAACGCGCTGGCCATCCTCGCCGCACCCTAGCCCAGCGGCTGCGCGCGGGTCGCGTGCTATGCCGGCGTCGGCTGCGGTGCCGGGCTCGCGCCGGCGCCGCCCTCGAAGCGCTCGGCGAGCGCGCGACCGTGGCGGATCAGATCCGCGGCACGCTCGGCTATGGCGATGGTCGGCGCGTTCGTGTTTCCACGCGGCACTACCGGCATCACCGACGCGTCGACCACCCGCAGGCTCTCGAGGCCGTTCACGCGCAGCTCGGGGTCGAGGACCGCATCCGCGTCCTCGCCCATGCGGCATGTGCCAACCGGGTGGTAGATCGCGAACGTCGTCCGCGCCACGTGTGCGCGAAGGGCATCCTCGGTGTCGCCGTCCGGTGTGTTGAAGGGCTCGGCGCAGTAGGGCCGCATCGCGGGCTGCCCGCAGATGTCAAGCGTCAGGCGCAGAGCCGCGATCATCCGCTGCATGTCGTCGCCCGCCGTGTAGAACTCGTTGCGGACGACCGGCTTGGCCGTCGGATCGCTCGAGGCGAGCCGCACCGAGCCGCGGCTTCGGGGCGTGAGCAGGCAGGGCGAGACCCACACACCGTGCTCCTCGGGGTCGCTCATGCCGTCATCGACGATGTGCACCGGGGCGAGGTGGAACTGCACGTCGGGCGCCGAGGCGTCCGCGCCGACACGGGCAAAGCCGCCGGCCTCGGCCAGGTTGGAGGCGAACGGTCCGGTGCGCGTCGCTTCGTACTCCTCGAGCGCGGCGGGCTCGAGCGCCAGCAGCAGGCTCTCGGCCTCCGGCGTCGTCCACACCAGCTGCGTGGCCGCGTGCTCCGAGAGGTTCTCCCCGACCGCAGGCTGGTCGAGCAGCACCTCGACTTCGCGCAGCGTCAGATGTTCGGCGGGGCCGACGCCGGAGAGCATCAACAGCTGGGGGGAGTTGTAGGCGCCGCCGCACAGGATCACCTCACGCTCGGCCCTGAACTGTTGCGGCGCTCCGAGCTGGCTGGCATGCACGCCGACCGCCCGCGTTCCCTCGAAGAGAACCCGCTCGGCGAGCATGTACGGCATCACGGTCAGGTTGGGCCGCTCCATCGCCGGATGCAGGTAGGCCACGGCCGCGCTCGCGCGCATGCCCTCGCGCTGGGTCACCTGGTAGAGCCCGACGCCGTCCTGCTCGTCGCCGTTGAAGTCGTCGTTGCGCGCGAGGCCCGCCTGGACTCCGGCGTCGACGAACGCGCTCGCGATGACGTTGCGCGAACGGCTTTCGCTGACGGGCAGCGGGCCGCCGACGCCGTGCCAGCGCGAGGCGCCGCGCTCGTTGTCCTCGGCCTTCATGAAGTAGGGCAGCAGATCCGCCGATGACCAGCCCGAGACACCCCAGTCGTCATAGTCGCATCGGTTTCCGCGGATGTAGACCATCGCGTTCACCGAGGATGAGCCGCCCAGCACCTTGCCACGGGGGAGCTGAATCCGCCGGCCGTAGCATTCGCGCTCGGGCGCAGAGTGGTAGTCCCAGTCGACATCCGTCCCGGCGAGCTTCAGATAGCCGAGCGGCACGTGGACGTTCTCCTTGGTGTCCGGGGGTCCCGCCTCCAGCAGCAGCACCCGCACGCCCGGGTCTTCACTCAGGCGGTTCGCCAGCACGCAGCCCGCCGAGCCTGCGCCGACGATTACGTAGTCGAACATCTTCCCGCTCCCCTCCTCGCCGCTCTGCCTCGAGCCGCCTACGATACCGGACGCGTTTCGGGTCGCTGCGAGGCTCCGAACAGCGCTCGAGCCCGCCCGGCGACGAGCTCTGGCAGCTCCTCTGCGATGAAGTGCCCGGAGTCATCGCACAGCTCGACGTCCATCTGATCGGCGTGTGATCGCCACTCGCCGAGCGCCCTGTGGTCGATGGCCAGGTCGCGGGTCCCGTGCAGAAGCAGCGTCGGCACGGTGAGGCGCCGGTCGCGGAACTGGCCTCCGAGGAACTTCGGTAGCTCGCGAAGCAGAAACGTCCGATACAGGTGGACCGAGGCCTCGGCGCGAGCAGGAGACCGCAGCGGGGCGGTGAACGCCTCGAGCTCGTCGTCGGTCCACGCGGGGTGCACGGCGCCCGCCGTGATGAGCCTGCGCACGAAGGACGTGCGCCGTATCAATGCCTGGCCGAGAATCGGCGTCGCGAGCGCGACCTGGTACCAGAGCCGAGCCAACACCGGGATGGCGCGCGGCGAGGGCGGATCGGGCCAGGGCGTGTACATGTTGAGCGCCAGGTAGTGCGCAAAGCGCTCGGGGTGCTCGAGACAGAGGATGAAACCGATCCACGCTCCCCAGTCGTGCGCGATCAGATCGACACGCTCGAGGCCGAGCGCGTCGAGCAGTCCGATGACGTCCTGCGCGAGGGTGGCCTTGTCGTAGGCGCCGGGCGGGGCATCGCTCCAGCCGAAGCCGCGCAGGTCCGGGCAGATGACGCGGCGCTCGCCGGAGAGCAGGGGCGCCACGCGGCGCCAGGCGTACCAGTGCTGGGGCCAGCCGTGAAGCAGCAGCACCGGCGGTCCCGAGCCGGCCTCGGCAACGTGCATGCGGACTCCGCCGACGTCGACCATGCGATGGCTCATCCCCTCGACCTCGGGCAGTTGAACCTGGTCCGGCTTCATGGCGGGCCGCTCACCCGGACCGCACGCGGTCGCCGGCCGATGCGCCCAGCTCGTAGGCGCCCGGCTCGATGCGAGCGGTCCTGCGCCGGTAGGTGCTCCACAGCCACGGCCACTGATTGGGGTCGTTGCCGTTCTCGTCGACATACCAGTTCGTGCAGCCCGTGTGCCACACCGTCCCGGCCAGTGCCGCCCGCAGCTGGCGGTTGAACGCCTCGGCCGTCGCCCGGCGGACCTCGATCCGCCGCGCGTGCGTCCGCTCCAGCTCACCGAGCGCGGCTATCACGTGAGCCACGCCGGCCTCGATCGTGTAGATCACCGAGCCGGTTCCACCGTTCGTGTTCGGTCCGTACAGCAGGAACATGTTCGGGAAGCCCGGAACGGACATGCCCAGATAGGCGTGCGCCGCCTGTCCCCACTCCTCGGCCAGCGTGCGTCCACCCGCTCCCACGATCTCCATCGGCGCGACGAAGCCGTGGGAGGAGAAACCGGTGGCAAGCACGAGCACGTCGGCGGGACGCTCCGTGCCGTCCTTCAGACGCAGTCCGCCCGCGGTCACCTCGACGACCGGCTCGGTGACGAGGTCCACGTTGGGCTTGGCAAGCGTCGGGTACCAGTCGTCGGTCAGCATGATCCGCTTGCAGCCGACCTCATCGCGCGGCGTCAGCTTGGCGCGCAGCTCCGCGTCGTCGATCGCCTTCTCGATCTGCTTGCGCCCGACGGCGCGAAAGCCCTCCAGCAGCGCTTGGCGCACCGGGCGGACGAGCCTGCGGCGACCGGTCATGGCGAGCACGCCGAGCTCCATGAACGCGAAGATCGCGATGCGGTCGAGCCGCTGAGCGAGCGGGAAACGCTCGAACAGCCGCTTGGTTCGCTCACGGTAGGGGAAGTCCATCTTGGGGATGGTCCATCCCGGCGAGCGCTGGTAGACGTCCACGTGCGCGACGGTCGGCTGGATCGCGGGCACGGTCTGGATCGCGCTGCAGCCGGTGCCGATCACGGCCACCCGCTTGCCCGCCAGCTCGACGTCGTGGCGCCAGTGCGCGGTGTGGAAGACGGGACCGCCGAAGCGCTCGATGCCCGGGATCGACGGCGGCTTGGGGACCGAGAGCTGGCCGCAGGCGGTGAGCAGCACGTCAGCCTCGTGCGGGCCGGCGTCCGTCTCGAGCAGCCATTTCTCGCGCTGCTCATCCCAGCTCGCTCGAGTGACCTCGGTGCCGGTGCGGATCCGCCCCAGGACGCCCTCGCGCCGGGCGACGTCCTCGAGGTAGGCCTGGATCTCGGCCTGGGGCGCGTAGCGACGCGACCAGCGCGGGTTCGGCTCGAACGAGAACTCGTACAGGTGCGAGGGGACGTCGCAGGCCGCTCCGGGATAGGTGTTGTGGTTCCAGACGCCCCCTACGCGCTCGCCGCGCTCGAACACGGTGACATCGTCGTAGCCGGCGCGATGCAGCATCACCGCTGCTCCGACGCCGCCGAAGCCGCCGCCGACGACCGCGATCGACCTTTGCCCTCGCCATGCTCCGTTGTTGCCGTTCACGCGCGGATCTGCACCCACTCGGCGAACACTACTTCCGTCGCGCATCGGCTCGCAACAAGCCAGCGGCCCTCAGGTCTCGACCGGCGTGCCCTCTTCCTTCCCCCACTCGACCCACGATCCGTAGTAGACGCTCACGTCCGGATAGCCGAGGACATGCCTCAACGCGAACCATGCACGGCTCGCCCTGTTGCCGATCGTGCAGTAGGCGATCACCCGCATCCCGCCGCTGACGCCCGCCTCATCCAGGACGCGGCGAAGCTCGGTGGCCGGCTTGAACGTGTCGTCGTCGTTGCACAGCCGGTCGATCGGCACGCTGATCGCGCCGGGAATATGGCCCGCCCGTCCCGCATCCGCCGTCGCGCCTGACGGCCAGAAGCGCTCGCCGCTGTACTCCGCCTCCGAGCGCACGTCGAGCAGCACCCGGCCGGCGGCGCCGATCGCGGCTTCGGCGTCCGCTCGGGTGCTCAGACTGTCCGCGCTCGCGTCGTCCAGCGCATAGGCGCTCTCGAGCGGCTGGGGGACATCCGTGCTCCACTCGCCGCCCGCCCGCGTCCACTGGTCTCTCGAGCCCGAGAGCATCCTGGCGTCGGCATGACCGTGCGCCTGCATCAGCCAGAGTCCCAGCGCTGCGCCGTAGCCGTAGAAGACGACCGTCGAGCCGGGAGCTATGCCCGATCGTGACAGCAGGCGCTCGAGCTCGGGCCGCCCGATCGCGCGGTAGCCGGGGTCGCGCAGGTCCGTGTACGCATTCCAGAGGACCGCCCCCGGAATGTGGCCGGCGTCGTAGGCGGTCCGGCTGACGTCGAGCTCGACCAGCCGTACGTCCGGATCCGTCACATGAGCCGCCACCCAGGCGGCGTCGACGATCACCCGACTCCCCTTTCCGAAGGACACGACCCTATCGCCGCAGCCTGTGGCCTCACATGATCTTCACATACTTGCTGCCGGCGCGGGTACCCACAGGACGACGCTCACCGTCGCGCGTACAGGCCCAGTTGACCGACCTTCCAGGCCGCTCGATCGACCATCCGCCCACGCCAGCCCCGGTTGGCGCGGCGACCACGCCCTAGAGAAAGAGGACCAATGCGTCACACCTTCACACTCCGGCGAGCGCCCGTTGCGAGAGCCGAGCGCCGCCGGCCGCCCGCAAGGGTCTGGATCGCGACAGCTATGGCCCTCGGCGCGCTCGGCGTCGGCTCATCGACCGCCGCCGCCCTCACGCCCAAGGTCCACCATGTCTTCGTGATCGTGTTGGAGAACCAGGGATACGCCGCCACCTTCGGCAACCCGAGCGCCGATCCGTACCTCGCTCAGACGCTGCCCTCCCAGGGCGCGCTCCTCGAAAGCTATTACGCGACCGGCCATGCGAGCAACGACAACTACGTCTCGCTCGTCTCCGGCCAGCCGCCCAACGCCCAGAACCAGGCCGATTGCGTCAAGTTCGACAACTTCACCGGCGCGATCATGCTCTCGAGCGGAGTCGAGACGGGCACCGGTTGCGTGTATCCGGCGGAAGTGCCGAACATCGGCAACCAGCTCACGGCGAAGAAACTGACCTGGAAGGCCTACATGGAGGACATGGGCAACGAACCCAAGCGCGAGGCGGCGGCCTGCGGGCATCCAGCGCTCGAAAGCACCGACGAAACGCAGAAAGCCGTGGCGGGTGACGGCTATGCCACGCGCCACGACCCGTTCGTGTACTTCCATTCGGTGATCGACGAACCGACCTACTGCGACAAGCACGTGGTCGCGCTGGGGTCGCCGACCGGCGCGATGCCCGCCGCGGCCTTGAAGGGCGAGACGGGCCTGGCCACCGACCTCGGCGCCGTGACGAGGACCCCACGCTTCTCGTTCATCACGCCGAACCTCTGCAACGACGGGCACGACTATCCCTGCACGAACCAGCCGAGCGGAGCCTCTGCGCTGGCGGACATCGACACCTTCCTGGAAACCTGGGTACCCAAGATCACGAGCTCGCAGGCGTACCGCGAAAACGGGCTACTGGAGATCGTCTTCGACGAGGCGGCGAACTCCGAAACGGAAGCCTGCTGTGGAGAGATGCCCGGGCCGGGCTCGCCGTCGCCGGGGATCACGGGGCCGGGCGGCGGCAGGGTCGGGGCGGTGCTGCTCTCGCCGTTCATCAAACCGGGCACCGTGAGCTCGACCCCCTACAACCACTACTCCTCGCTGGCCAGCTGGGAGTCGATATTCGGCCTGTCGCGGCTGGCCGACGCGGCGTCGGTGCCGGGCGTCTTCGGTCCGGACATCTTCACCATGGCCCACTAGCGTTCGCATAGAGTGCGCCGCGGTGATCGACCTCGAGCGCGAGGCGGGCGGAGTGGCGCTGCTGCGCATGGCGCGCCCGCCCGTCAACGCTCTCGACCTCGAGCTCGTTCGGGCGATCACACGCGGCGTCGCTGCCGTCACGGAGTCAGACGCGTGCGCCGTCGTCCTCACGGGAGACGGTTCGTGCTTCAGCGCGGGCATCGACACGAAGGTTGCACCGACCTACGACGCTCATCAGCGCCGCGATGCGATCAACGCGATCAACGAGCTCGTCGCGACGATCTGCTCGACGCCGCTGCCCGTCGTGGCCGCGATCAACGGCCACGCGATGGGCGGCGGGCTCGTGATCGCCCTTGCCTGCGACCTGCGCGTCGCGGCGCGCGGCGAGCACAAGCTGGCGCTTAACGAGGTCGTGGCAGGCGTCCCGTTCCCGGCGGGTCCGCTGGCGGTGGTGCGAGCCGAGCTGGACCCGTCGGTGATGCGAGACCTCTGCCTCACGGGTCGCGCCGTCGGGCCCGACGAGGCGCTGGCGCTGCACGTGGTCGACGAGGTCCTCGACGCGCCGGACCTGCTCGACCGGGCACGACGACGCGCGCTCGAGCTCGGGGCGTTCCCCGCATACGAGCTCGTCAAGGCTCAGGTGCGCGGACCGCTGATCGCCGAGCTGCAGCAGATCGCCTCCACGGATGACCCTCTGATCACCGGGGGCGAAGGCCGGGCCTAGGAGGCACGCGAGCCTCGCGGCGCGAGCTTGAACCTGCCGCTCATCCTCGCCAGCTCCCGGACTCGTAGCTTTCGAGCCCGCCGAGCATCTCGCCCGTCTGCAGCGTCGCCATCCCGTGGCGGTACTCGCCGCGCAGAGCGTCCTCGAGCTGCAGCGACCACTGCTCGTAGGACGAGAGTCGGTCGCTACGCAGCGCCGCCTGCGGCTTGCCGGCGATGTCGTGCGCGAGCTCGACCGCCGCAGGCAGCGCCTGGCCAGCCTCCACGAGGCGGTTCGCCAGTCCCATGCGCCGGGCCTCCTCCCCGGATACCCCCCGGCCGGTGAGGATCAGGTCCAGGGCATTGCTGTGGCCGAGCAGACGAGCGAGGCGCACCGTGCCGCCATCCATCAGCGGAATCCCCCAGCGCCTGCAGTACACGCCGAACACGGCCTGCTCCGAGGCGACGCGCAGGTCGCACCATGCGGCGAGCTCGAGGCCCCCAGCCACCGCATGGCCTTCCACGGCGGCTATCACCGGCTTCGAGAGAAGCATGCGGGTAGGCCCGACGGGGCCGTCTCCGTCCGGCGAGAGGCGCGTCACACGGTCCGGGTCACCTGAGCGCATCGCCTTCAGATCGGCTCCGGCGCAGAACGTCCCGGCGGCGCCCGTGAGCACCGCGACGGATGCCGAGCCGTCGGAATCGAAGCGGCGGAATGCGTCGGCCAGCTCGAGCGCGGTGGGCGCGTCGATCGCGTTGGCCACCTCGGGACGGTCGATGGTCACAACCGCCACGGGGCCATCGCTCTGATAGTGGACGCTCATCTCCGATCCCTCTGCTCGAGCCCGACTCCCGTCCGCAGGCGTTCAACCTTACCCGCTGACCGGCGGCCGCGTTCGCCGCCGCCATCAGGCACACTGGAGATGACGGCAGATGCCCCTGCGGGTCCTCGAAAGCCCCAAAGCGTCAGTGCGATGCCGCGGGTTACACTCGCCCGCAGTATCCAGATACGACGGGAGCGTGGGATGACGACAAAGGCCGACTTCACACCCCAGGAGTGGGAGCTTGTCCTCGAGGGTCCGCCGAGCGCGGGCCTGATCGTGATCACGGCGCAGCGGGGCGGCACCGTGCGAGAGACGATCTCGATAGCGAAGGCGTACGCCGAGGCTCGGGCCCAGCATGGACAGAGCGAGCTGCTCGACGAGATCGTCGCGGCAAAGCCCGAGATCGACCACACCCGCTACAGCTCAACGGATGAGCTCAAGGCGCACCTTCTCGAGCATCTGCGCGACGCCGTGGCGCTGCTCGAGAGCAAGGCGCAGGCGCAGGAGCTCGACGACTATCGCCGGTTCGTCGTCAGCCTCGCGGAAAGGGCCGCTCGCGCTCACGGCGAGGGCCATCACGGCACGGAGCCGGTCAGCGACAACGAGCGCGCGGCGATCGGCGAGATACAACAGGCGCTGGGCGAGAACGCCCTCAGCTGAGCCCGCCGATGAGCTCCGCGACCGAGTCGACGATCCGCGAGGCGCGGTAGGGATAGCGCTCGGCCTGCTCGCGGGTGGTGACACCGGTGAGCACGAGAATCGTCTCCATCCCCGCCTCCAGGCCGGAGACGACGTCGGTGTCCATGCGATCGCCGACCATCGCCGCGGTCTCGGAGTGCGCGTCGATCGCGTTGAGCGCCGAGCGCATCATCAGGGGATTCGGCTTTCCCACGAAGTACGGCTCCACGCCCGTCGCGCGGCTGATCAGCGCCGCCACCGAGCCCGTCGCCGGCAGCGGGCCCTCGCTGGAGGGCCCCGTCGGGTCGGGGTTCGTGGCGATGAAGCGTGCTCCACGGGCGATCAGGCGGATCGCGAGAGTGATGCGCTCGAAGGAGTACGTTCGGGTCTCCCCAAGCACGACATAGTCGGGCGCTCGCTCTGTCAAGGTGTAACCCGCGTCGTGCAGCGCGGTCGTCAGCCCGGCCTCGCCGATCACGAACGCAGACCCGCCGGGGCGCTGGTCCTCGAGAAAGCGCGCCGTGGCGAGCGCCGAGGTCCAGATCGCCTCCTCGGGCACGTCGAGGCCGTTCGCCACTAGTCGCGCTGCGAGATCACGCCGCGTGTAGATCGAATTGTTCGTGAGCACGAGGAACGGCGTGCCGCGCTCGCGCAGGAGGGCCAGGAACTCCTCCGCGCCGGGAATCGCCTGCTCCTCGCGCACGAGCACACCGTCCATGTCCATCAGCCACGAGTGAATCTCGCGTTCGGTCATCGACGTCCAAGCATGACATGGGCGCCGTCAGACGCGGCCGTCGGCCGTCAGCCGCTACGAGCAGGCCGCCGGCGCTCAGGAGGGCAGTGCGCTCGAGTCGCCCCTCTGGAAGGGCAGGACGTCGAGCAGGCCGGTCATCTCGAACACGCGCTGGATGTTCGCTGGACCGGCGATCAGGCGGAACTCGTAGCCATGCTGCTGGCACAGTTCCCTGGCGAGGAGGATCAGCCGCAGTCCGATCGAGCCCATGAACCTGAGTTTGCTCAGGTCGAGCGCGATCTCCTTGGTGCCCTCCGCGCAGAGCCGCAGGAGCGTCGCTTCGAGTTCGGCGGCCGGCGCGAGATCCAGCTCGCCGGTCAAGAGGAGCCTGTGCCGCCCGTCGCTGACGACGTCCTGGACTTCGAAGGACCGAAGGCCAAAGGGGTCGCTGCCCTCCGTCAGCCTCACCTGCGACCCGTCATTCGCGATGGACACCCACGACCCCCTCCCGTACACGGCCTGGTGCCACCGGCGGCGGCTACCCAATGACCGGTCCTCTGTCCATTATCGGACGAAAAGGCAAACACGATGGTAGCGCGCTGGACATTCCGTAGCAAGGACTGACGGACGTGTCGGGCGCCGCACCGGCGTGAGGTCCGCGCTCAGACGCAGCCGCTCGGCCGCCGGGGCGCTCCGCGCTCCTGGGCCGGCATCGTCTGCGGCGGCGCCGGCAACGGGTACGGTTTGACCGAGGGGAATTCGGCGTTTCCCGTGCCGGGACTCTGGGTGGGGCAGTCGCTCCCGAGCACGCGAGGGTCAGCAGACGAGGGACTCGGCAGCGACGGTACGGAGGAGTCTGCCGCCTGGGCGAAGTTGAACGCCTGTGTCAAATCTCCGGTGTGCGAGCGTCGCCAGTGGCTGAGGTTGGGCACTTCGGGGCCGAAGCGCCGCTCCAGGAATCGCAGCAACGAGGTGTGGTCGAAGGTCTTCGAGCACACCAGCCCGCCGCGTGTGAAGGGCGAGATGACGAGCATCGGCACGCGGAATCCCAGGCCGATCGGCCCACGGATGCCGCCGGCGATGCTGGGCAGCGGTTCGACCGTGAGGTACTCGCCCGGCGTGCCCGCCGGCGCGATCGGTGGCGGCACGTGGTCGAAGAAGCCGCCATTCTCGTCGTAGGTGGCGAACAGCGCCGTCTTCGACCAAACGGACGAGTTTGACGTGAGCGCGTGCAGGACTTCCGCGAGCGCCACCTCGCCGTAGGTGACCGGCGCCGGAGGGTGCTCGCTGTGCACCAGCGAGGCGAGCACCCACGAAACCTGCGGCAGCGTGCCTGCAAGGCAATCGGCTTCGAAGTCCGCGGGGAAGGTCGGCGCCAGTGCATTCGCGGCCAGCTGCGCGTTTTCCTGATACGCCTTGAAGTAGGGGAGCACGTTGTCGCCGTAGTTGCCGTCGGGCGTCGCGTACACCTTCCAGCTGATCCCTGCGGACTGAAGCTGCTCCGGATAGGTCCGCCAGGTGAACTTGCCGTACTGCTGCTGGCGGTTGGTCACGAGCGTCTGGAGCGATGGCCCCCCGTTCTTGCCGGCGGGGTCGATCGTCGCGCTCATGGAATACAGCCGGTTCGGGTCGGTCGGTCCGAGCACCGAGCAGAAGTAGCGATCGCAGATCGTGAAGTTGTCGGCCAACGCATGGAAGAACGGCAGGTCTTCGCGCGTGTAGTAGCCCATCGTGTTGGTGCCGTTGCTCGCGCCGTTGGTTTCCAGGTGGACCGACACGAACTCGTCCAGCGCGCCCCCGTGCCAGCATTCATGCATCGCCGCCCACTCGTGCGAGATGTCGTTGACGCACTCGCCGCCATTGGTCGTGTCGAAGCGGAATGGGAGCAGGTGGCCGCCGTAGGGTTCCCCGGCCGCGCCGGGGAACGGCTGGGCGAAGATTGTTTTTTCGCTGCCGTCGCTGAGCTTCAGCACGTTGCGGTCGTGGAAGCCCCGCACGCCTCGGTACGTGCCGAAGTAGCTGTCGAACGAGCGGTTCTCGTTGATGAAGATGACGACGTGCTCGATCGCGGAGAGCGATCCGCAGGCGGCGGGCGCGGCCAGCACCCGCTCGAGCACGTGTGCGGGCGAGGCGAGAACCTCCATCCCGGCCAGCGCGCCAGCAGCTGCACCCGCGCGCAGAAGGTCCCTGCGTGTCAGACCCATCGATGGCAACCTGTCCCCCTGTCCCGCATTGATGGCAAGCTGTCGCCCAAGTACCCGGGAGGGGGCCCTTCTAAGCGCCAGTCAAAGCTGCGGGCCGCGCCATCGGCTAGGCTCCAGACCCGGCAAAGTAGGAGATCAGGGGTGCAGCATGAATGACCTCACGAACGAGAGCGAGCCTGCATTCCACCTCTTCCTGGACGCGGACGAGCTGCCCGTCGCCGCGAGCGCGCTGCGGCTGCTGATCGCCGACGAGGCCCACCAGCCCGACATCCGCCGGCTCGCCCGCGAAGTCCTCGCGGACATCGATGCTGCGCCCCCGGATCATGACGCGCTGAGCTTGCCGCTGAGCGCTCCGCAGATGAAGATCACCTATTCGGCCCTACGGCTGTTGATCAACGATCTTCAGCGAGAGCAGGCTGACGAGCGGCAGATCCTCTGGCGGATCGTGGAGAAGCTCCCCGACGAGCATGCGATCCGCGCCATCGTGCTGGAGTAGGCCGAGGTCTCGCGCTCAGTCGTCTACCAGCACGCGCCCGACGCTGTCCGCCACGCACACCGGCTTCTCCGTTCCCTCGGCCTCGACGGTGAAGCGGGTGACGATCTGATACCAGCCCGCCCCCAGATCTGAGATCTCGACCACCTGCAGGTAGCAGTGCACCCGCGCGCCGGCGACGACGGGAGCGGGAAATCGAACCTTGTTCCAGCCGTAGTTGATGCCGAGCTTGAAGCCGCTCCACTCGGTCAGGTCTTTGCGCAGTCCGTCGATCAGCGAGAGGGTCAGATTGCCGTGGGCGATCGTCGTCCCGAACGGGCTCTCGAGCTTGGCGCGCTCGGTGTCGACGTGGATCCACTGATCGTCGCCGCTGAGCTCGGCGAAGCGGTTGATCATCTCCTGCGTCACCTCACGCCAGTCACTCGGGCCGACGACCTGATCCTTGAGCGCCCGGACGTCCTCGATCCCGTTGGCGACGGCCTTGGGCATGCTCGCGCTGACAGCCATTCTCCCTCCCTTTTTGTCGACGTATGCTAGTCGCTGCTATCCGGCTCTTTCGACGATCGCGTCTGCGGGCAGCAGCCGGCGCGGAATCCCGATGCCGTAGCACAGGAGCACGCACGGCCTGTAGACGGGACGGAACCCCAGCAGTTCGGGGATCGTCACCATGCGGTAGCCGCGAGCCCGCAGCGAGGCGATGATTGATGGATAGGCGGCGAGGGTCTCACCGCGCGGACCGCCCCCGTCGTGCGAGATGATTATCGAGCCCGGGCGGACCTGCGCGAGCACCTGCTGCGCGATCGCGCCGGTGCCGGGCAGGGCCCAATCGCGCGGGTCGACGTTCCACATCACCGTCGCCAGGCCGAGCGAGCGCGCGGTCCGCAAGACGGAGGGGTCGTACGCGCCGTAGGGCGGGCGCAAGACGCACGGCGTGTAGCCGCTCAACGAGCGGATAGCCCCGATCGTCGACTCGAGCTCGGCGCGCACGCTACCGCTGCGGGTCAGGTCCGGATGGTTGAACGTGTGGTCGCCGAGCGCATCGCCGTCCCGCAGCTCGCGTAACACGGTCGGCCGATACCTGCCGGTGATCTGCCTGCCGACCATGAAGAAGGTGGCCTTCGCATGCGAGCGCTCGAGCATCGTGACGAACGCTCCCGTATCCGCGGCAGGTCCGTCATCGAAGCCGATCGCGACCTCGCGCCGCGCGGCGCCGTGCAGATAGGCGAACCGGCCGTGACTGCGGCAACCGACGATCCGATATAGCGACGGGGAGGCGATGGGCTGCTGTCCCACGGCCGCATAGGTGGGGACTCGACGTGCCCCAGCCGAGTCGGCTCGATGGCCGGACGCCGCCAGCCCGGGGAGGTCCGTCAGCGCCAGGGCTCCCAGCACGGCGAGCCCCCATGCGGGTGCGCGCGAGCGGAGCATCGGCATCCCTCGTGCGAGCCTCGCCGGCACTCTTGCCTTGACCGAAGTCACGGGGTCGCACCCTACCCCGCCTTCGCGGCGGGCCGATGGGGCGTGGACGAACTAGCGGGCCGCGGGTGGGCGCGACGGCGCTTCGGTCAGGAGCGATCGAGGGTCGCACGGCTGCGGCCGGCGGAGGCGGCGTACTCTTTGTCGCCGCGATGGAATGGATGAGCCCGATCGACTCCTCCTTTCTGCATGTGGAGAATGCGACCACGCCGATGCACATCGGCGGTGTCAGCATCTTCGAGGGTCCGGCGCCGGCCTTTGACGATCTTCGGGCGATGGTGGCCGGCAAGCTCGGCCTGGTTCCGCGATACCGCCAGAAGATCCGCTCGGTGCCGCTCTCCGCCGGTTCCCCGGCGTGGATCGACGATCGTCACTTCAGCCTCGACTATCACCTCCGCCACACGGCGATACCGCCTCCCGGAGGCGATGAGCAGCTGCGGCAGATGGCGGGCCGCGTGTTCTCCCAGCAGCTCGACAGGAACAAGCCGCTTTGGGAGCTCTGGGTGGTGGAGGGGTTGAGCGGCGGACGCTGGGCGCTGCTTTCGAAGGTGCATCACTGCATGGTGGACGGCGTCGCTGCGACCGATCTGATGTCGGTCATGTTCTCGGACACGACCGCGCCCTCGGGCGCCGGTGACTGGTCGGCGGAGCCGGATCCGTCGTCGCTCGAGATCCTCCTGCGCGCGCTTGCCAGACTCGCTAGCCCCGGAGGGCAGCTGCAGGTGTTGCGGCGCGCGCTCGGCGCGCCGGTTTCGACGTTTCGCGCCGCCGTGGAGGTCGCGAGGGCGACTGCTGCGGCCGGACCGAGCATGCGGCCTGTGGCGGGCTCTTCGCTCACCGGGCCGATCGGACCTCATCGGCGGTGGAGCTGGGCCGATGCGAGCCTTGCCGACGTCAAGCGGATCCGTGCCGTCTTCGGGGGAACGGTCAACGACGTCGTGCTGACGCTCATCACGAACGGCTTCCGCGCGCTGCTCGATTCCCGCGGCGAGAGCGTCGCGAAGGATCGTGTCGTTCGCACGATGGTGCCCGTCTCGGTGCGTCGGCCCGGAGAGCGGGGGGTCTACAACAATCGCGTCTCGGCGGTGTTCGCGGGGCTGCCCGTCGGCCTCTCCGATCCGGTTGAGCGTCTCGAGGCGATCCGCACGGAGATGGACGGCGTCAAGCAGTCCAAACAGGCGGTTGCCGGCGACGTGCTGACCTCACTCTCTGGTTTCGCGCCTCCGTTGCTGCTGGCGCTCGGCAGCCGGCTGATCACGCTGTCGCCGCGGCTGAACATGCACACCGCGACGACCAACGTTCCCGGCCCCCAGCAGCCCGTCCAGACGCTCGGCCGGCGAATGATCGCCTCCTATCCCTTCGTCCCCGTGGTCGGCTCGATACGGATAGTCGTCGCGATCTTCTCCTACGACGGCGGTCTTTACTTCGGGGTGACGGGCGACTACGACGGGGCTCCGGACATCGACGTGCTCACGGATGGGATCCGCATCGGGATGGACGATCTGCTCCGGCTCGCCTCCCCGCCCAAGCGCCCCGCCCGGAAGGGCCCGAGGCGAGCATCTGCTGCGGTCGCCTCGCCGGACGTGAGCTGACGCCCTCGGGATCAGCCCGACGCTGAAGGCTCGCACCGGTACGCGGCGCTCACGATGAAGGGCACACGAGCGGGTTGATCCCGGCCGGGTCCAGACACATGTCGACGCGTACCGGGAGCTTGTGCCGGCGAACCGTGAAGCGGGTGTACTTTCCGATCGCGCCGGGTTTGGAGACCAGGATTTCCAGGGTCACGCCAAAGCGGAGGCGACGCTCAAACGCCCGAAAGTCGACCGGAGCAACCCCCCGCAGGCCGGGGACGGCGAACCGTTTCAACGATTTGACGGGACAGCCACGGCCCCTGCACCGTACCGTGACCTTCGCGCCGGCCGGCGTCTGCTGCACCCTCAGCAGCCTGAGCCTGACCCCCGATGAGGTCTCGGTGCCGGCGATCCGCACGACCGGAAACGGCTGCATGAGGAGCAACCTGGGGGTGACCACGTTGATCGTTTCGGTGGCCGTGCTCGAGAAGCCGTTCGCATCTGTGACGAGCAGCCGCACGACATGGCCTCCGGGGGTGGGGAACGAGGTGTTGAGCACCGCTCCCCCGGGCTGGAATGGGGTGTCGCCGCCGAGCGCCCACGCGATGCCGGTGATCGGGCTCGTGGCGTCGGTGGAGCTGGACACGATCGACACCGATTCGCCGGTCTGGGGCACGGATGGGAACCACTTGAACGACGCCACTGGAGGCGGAGGCTGTGGCGTCACCGTGAACGTCACCGGCCCACTCCGGCCGGCCGGGTTGCCGAGCGAGCTTTCCTGGGAGGCGACTGCGGTGTACTGGCCGACTGGCAGCGCCGGGCTGACGCCGGCAGACGTCCAGCCGGCGCCGGTTGCCGTGGCCGTCGCAGCCGCGACGATCGTGCCTTTCGCTGTGGCTCCGGCGTGGACCAGGACGCTGACTGGGGTGTGGTCGCTCGCGGTGCCGGTGAAGGACGGCGTCGTGCTGTAGGGCGGTGAGCTCGGCGCATTCAGTGTCACCACAGGTGGAGCCGTAACGACGGTGAAGGTTATGGAGCTGGAGCCCCCGGCCTGGCTCGCAAGCGCTGCGTAGGTGCCGTCCGCGAGGTGCTTTTCGATCGGGGGGAAGGACCACGCGCCCCCAGGTTCCAGCAGCGCGGTCGTCAACGTTTCTTCGCGCGGCGTCGTTTCCAGGCAGGGTCCCCGGCATATTTCGACCGTCACCTCGCCACCGAGTTCCTGCGCAACCCCGCTGAACGAGGGCGTTGGGTTATTGCTCACGCTCCCGTTGGCGGGGCTCAGGATGGCGACGCTGGGCGCGGCGCCGGCGGTTGCCACCGGGCTCAGCGCGATCGCGACGAGTGAAATCATCGCCGGTCGCAAGAGTCGTGTTCCTGCGGTCCTTCTGGTGCTGCTCACAGCTCTACCCCGTTCCAGCTGCGGCTTGCCAGAACAGGGTAGCGCGGCCGCCAGTCGTGAGATAAAAGATGCTGGACGTTCGGACCGCGTGGCCCCGGTGCGCGCAATTCCATCTGTGATGCGCCCAGATCCGCTTTGCTGCACTTCGTTGACACAGTCGGCAACGTCTGGTAATGATTCTGCACCGGTAAAGATTCTGAACCCAGGTCGGGAGGCCCTTGATGCCGATGCCAGCAGCACCGCCATCCCACGCACCGACGTGTGCGGACCTCGATGCTCTGATCGATCGCGTGTCAGCGCTCGCCCGAAAGTCTGCCGCTGAGACCGAGCGCGAGCGCGCCCTGCCGCAGGCGCTGGTGGACGAGCTACGCGCCACGGGGCTCATGCGCGCCGGCGCGCCCGCGGCGCTCGGTGCGATGGAAGCCTCACCGGCAACGGCGTTGAGCGCTGCCGAGCGGATCGCGCGCGGCGATGCATCGGCTGGCTGGTGCGTCTCGATCGCAATCACGAGCAGCCTGCTTTCCGCGTATCTGCCCGATCGCGGCGCGACCGAGATCTTCGGCAACCAGCAGGCCGTGGCGGCCGGCGTGTGGGCGCCGCGCGGAAGGGCCGTGGTCGTGGACGGCGGCGTGCAGGTCTCCGGGCGCTGGTCGTTCTGCAGTGGTATCTCCCACTCGGACTGGCTGTTCGCCGGGTGCATTCTCGATGACGGCCAGGCGGGCGCCGAGGGTCCGACCCTGCGAGTGGTCGGACTGCCGACGGCGGAGCTCGAGATCCTCGATACCTGGCACACGACCGGCCTGCGGGGGACCGGCAGTCACGATGCGATCGCCGATCAGCTCTTCGTCCCCGACCACCGCATCCTCTCCCTCCTCGGCGCGGTCCCGCGCATCGACGCGCCGCTGTACCGGTTCCCGGTGTTCGGCTTCTTCGCGCTGTCGATCGCGGCGGCGGCATTGGGCAATGCGCGGGGAGCGATCGACGACCTGAGCGAGTTGGCCGCGGGGAAGACAGCTCAGGGCTCCAGCCGCCTGCTCGCCGAGCGTCCCGCAACACAGGCCGCCGTGGGCGAGGCCGAGGCCGCCCTGCGGGCTGCGCGAGCGCTCTACTACGCGGCGATCGAAGACGCATGGGCGGCGGCGCAGGAGGATGGGCCCGTGGAGGAGTCGCTGCGACTGGGACTACGCCTCGCCGCGACACACGCCGTCAGGACCTCCGCCCAGGTCGCCCGCTCGATGTACGACCTGGGCGGAGGTACGGCGATCTACGAGGACTCGACATTGCAGCGACGCTTCCGCGACGCTCACACCGCGACCGCTCACTTCCAGGTCAACCCTGCGACCTGGGAGATCGCCGGGCGTCTGCTGCTGGGCCTGCCGACCAAGACGGCGCAGCTATGACCTCGACCGCGGCTGTGCAGCCGGGGGATCTCGAGGTCGTCGCGCCGTTCTGGCTGGACCGGCCTGCGGAGGAGGCCGTGGAGATAGCGGTCGAGGCATCGCGCAACGGCTTCGCGGCCATGTGGCTCGGCGAGATGGCGACGTTCGACGCCTTCGCGTTGGCCACGGCGGTCGGCCTGCGGGCGCCGGGGCTCCCGCTGAAGATAGGACCCCTTGCGGTAGGCGTTCGCAGCCCCGTCGCGCTGGCGCTCGGGCTCGCCTCGGTGACGACGCTGACCGGTGCGCACGCCGACCTCGCGCTTGGGGCGTCCAGCCCGGACATCGTCAGCGGCTGGCACGACCGTCCGTGGGCCGCGGTCGCGAGGCGCTCGCGTGAGACCGTCGAGGCGGTCCGCCTGCTTCTCTCCGGCCAGCGCGCCGCCTACTCTGGTCGCCACGTGCGCACGCACGGGTTCCGGCTCGCCGAGCCCCTGCCCGACGCGAGGATCTCCCTCGCCGCGTTCGGGCCGCAGATGACGCGCGTGGCCGCCATCACCGCGGACGAGATCGTGCTGAACCTCGTGACACCGGAGCGCGTCGCCCAGGTTCGTCATGTCGTCGACGCCGAGGCTCTCTCTTGCGGGCGGACACCGCCCGACCTCGCCGTATGGGTGACCGTCGCACAGGACCCGGGTGCGGCGACGCTTGCGCAGCTGGCGGCACAGACCGCCGTCTACCTGCGACCGCCCGGATACGGCGAGATGTTCACCGAGTTGGGCTTCGGCTCGCTGGTCGACCGGGCTCGTGCAGGCGCGAAGCGCAGCGAGCTCGCCCCGGAGATCACGCTCGAGCTGCTTGGCCAGGTCTGCGCGTTCGGCTCCCTCGCCGAGATCCGCGCGCGGCTGGCAAGCTACCGCGAGGCGGGTGCAACGAGCATCGGCGTCGTCCCCGCCACGGCGGAAGACCCCGCGGGACGCCGCGTCCTCGCTGCGCTGAGACCAGAGGCCTCGGAGGTTCGCGCCGCATGACCGACCACCCGCAGGACGTCGATGACCTGATCGACCTCGGTAACCGTCTGCGGGCCGACTCGGTCAGCCGGACCCTGAGCCTCGTCGGCGAGCGTTGGACCATGAGGATCCTGGGTGAGGCCTTCTTCGGCGTGCGCCGCTATGGGCAGCTCGCGCGCAACCTCAACATCCCGCGACCCACGCTTTCGCTTCGGCTACGTAAGCTCGTCGATGCGGGCCTGTTGGATCGCGTTCCCTACTCGTCCGATCCGGAGCGCCACGAGTACCGCCTCACGCAGGCGGGGCGCGATCTCTTCCCGGCCGTGATCGCGCTCATGCGCTGGGGCGACACATATCTCGCCGGACCCGAGGGTCCGCCGATCGTGCTGCGCCACGAGACATGCGGGGAGCAAACGCATCCCCACCTCACCTGCGACAGGTGCGGCGAGGAGATCAATACGCGCAACGTCATGCCCGAACGCGGCCCCGGCTTCATCGAAAGGCCTCCCAAGCCGCCGAACCGGCGAACCGGTGGTGAGTCATGAGCTCGATCGCCACGCGTGGCGCCCGCCCGTTGATCGTCGGCGTCGGAGGCACCGAGCGCGACGGATCGGTGACCGAGGCATGCGTGCGCGAGGCGTTGCACGCCGCTGAGCTCGAGGGCGCACGCGTGGTCCTCTTCGGTGCCGCCGCCCTCGACCTCCCGATGTTCAAGCCGACCGTCACTCGTCGGTCCACCCGCGTGGCGAACCTGGTCGGGGCGATCCGCGAATGTAATGGTCTGGTGCTGGGATCGCCCGCGTATCACGGCGGGCTTTCGGGGCTGGTGAAGAACGCACTCGACTATCTCGAGGATCTGCACGACGATCCCCGGCCCTACCTCGACGGTCGGGCCGTCGGCTGCATCGCATGCGCTTACGGCGACCAGTCGACCGCCACAACGCTGACCTCTCTGCGCAACATCGTCCACGCGCTGCGTGGCTGGCCGACACCGTTGGGCGTCACCGTGAGCTCGGGTTCCGCGGTCGCGCGCGACGGCACGATCGCCGACCAGCGGATCCGTGAGCGCCTGCACCTCCTGGGCCGCCAGGTGATGGACTTCGCTCACGCGCAGGCGGCGTGCGCCTGATGGGCATGGGCCCGAAGGCATATGGTGCGTCGCCACGGCTGCAGGGCAAGGTCGCCATCGTCACCGGTGCGGCGGGTGGCATCGGCGCGGCGAGCGCTCGGCGATTCGCTGCCGAGGGTGCGTCGCTGCTCCTCACTGACACGGACGCCGCCGGCGCCAAGGAGCTCGCGGACGAGTTGGGCGCCGGGTCCTGCTCATACGCGCACGACGTCACGAGCGAGTCGGACTGGCGGACGGTCACGGCGGCGGCGCTGGAGGCCCACAGCCGGATCGACATCCTCCTCAACAACGCCGGCGTCTTCTTCGCAGCGCCGCTGCAGGAGACCTCGCTCGAGGACTTCCAGCGCGTGATGCAGGTCAACACCGTCGGCGTGTTCCTGGGCATGCGCGCGGTCGCGCCGTTGATGTTTGAGCAGCGGGCGGGCTCGATCATCAACGTCTCCTCCGTCGCCGGTCTCGGCGGCGGCCCCTTGCTGACGGCCTACGCCGCCAGCAAGTGGGCCGTGCGTGGCATGACCAAGGTGCTCGCCAAGGAGCTCGCGGCCTCCGGGGTACGCGTCAACTCGCTGCACCCGGGCCAGATCGACACCGATATGAATGCCCGCCAGCGCGAGAAGACCCCGGAGCTGGTCGAGCGGCTGATCAGGGCCATCCCGATGCGGCGCATCGGCACGCCCGACGAGGTCGCCGACGCCGCCGTCTACCTCGCCTGCGATGAGAGCTCCTACGTGACCGGCTCCGAGCTCGTCATCGACGGAGGCACGAGCGCATGACACCGACGCCCACCCACCGGAGGACCAGCAAATGACATCCATGAACCACCAGGTGCGCCTCGCGGCGCGCCCGTCAGGCTTGCCGAAGCGCTCCGACTGGGAGCTCACCGAGGAGCCGATACCCACGCCCGCCAGCGGCGAGCTGGTGGCAGCGGTCTCCCACATCTCCGTGGACCCCGCGATGCGCGGCTGGATGAACGCCGGCGCGTCCTACATCGATCCCGTTGAAATCGGCAACGTGATGCGCGCCGCGGCGGTCGGACGCGTGCTCGCGTCCGAGCATCCCGGATTCGAACCCGGCGATCACGTGTATGGGACGTTCGGCGTGCAGGAGTACGCACTCTCCGACGGCACGGGCGTGATCAAGATCGACCCGGCACTCGCGCCCGCGCCCGCCTATCTCGGGACGCTCGGGCTATCGGGGTTGACCGCGTATTTCGGCCTGCTCGACGTCGGCAGGCTCAAACAGGGGGACACGGTCGTCGTGTCGGGCGCGGGCGGAGCGGTGGGGAACGTCGCAGGCCAGATCGCAAAGATCAAGGGCGCTCGGGTGATCGGGATCACGGGCGGTGAGAGCAAGTGCGGCTGGCTTGAGGACGACCTCGGCTTCGACGCCACGATCGACTACAAGGCGCAGGACGTGCGAGTTGCGCTGCGCGAAAGCGCGCCGGACGGGGTGGACGTGTTCTTCGACAACGTCGGCGGCGAGATCCTCGACGCCGTCCTGACTCGCCTCGCGCGCGGAGCGCGCATCGTCATCTGCGGAGCCGTCTCGCAGTACAACGCCACCGCCGGCGTGCGCGGGCCCGAGAACTATCTCGCCCTCCTGGTCGCGCGCGCCTCGATGACCGGTATGGTCATCTTCGACTACGCGCCTCGCTTCGGCGAGGCGGCGAGCGAGATCGCCGCATGGCTGGCCGACGGGCGCCTGATCTCACGCGAGGACATCCTGGAGGGCGGTGTGGAGACGTTCCCGGACGCGTTGCTGAAGCTGTTCGCCGGTGAGAACACCGGCAAGCTCGTGCTGCACGTGGGGTCGGACTGACTGCCCGTGCGGGACCCATGTGCGCAATTCGATATCGAAGCTCGGCGCTCACACACGCGGACAGCTCGTTGCGCTTGTGGCCGCGGGCGAGGGCGCCCATCTCCTGGCGCATCGGGATGAGGAGACTTCAGGGATATCCTCCGATTGACGGATCGTTCAGCATCCGGAATCTGCCGACGATTAACCATGTTCGGAAGCCGTTCGCTGAGTCCGATTCGCCGAATCCGCCACTTCTTGGGTGACGAAGGCAATCTCCTCGACGTGCTGCTCGACAGCGTCGACGTGGCGGTCGTCGCCTGCGGCGTTGATGGGCAACCGACACACATCAACCGGCGGGCGGTGGAGCTGATGGGAATGGACGGCTCCGCGGGCTCCGATCCCGACACGTGGATAGGGCAGGTCTGGCCAAGGACCCCCGATGGGGAGCCGATGCCTCTGGTCGACCTGCCGATCATCCGAGCGCTGCGTGGCGAGGTGGTGCGCGATGTCGACCTGCTCGTGAAGACGGCCAACGGCGACGTGCTCATGTGCACGACCGCAAACCCCATCTGCAACGAGAGGGGAGACCGGGTCGGTGCGGTGGCCGTATTCGCTGACGTGACCGAGCGTCGCGCGCGCGAGGCCCGGGTTCGGGATGAGCTGCGGACGCTGGGCCTGGCCCTGGAGGTGCGCGAGGCGCTCGAAGGAGGACGGCTGCTGATGTACGCGCAGCCGATCGTCGACCTGAGGACTGGAGAGACGATCCTCGACGAGCTGCTCCTACGGATGCGATCGCGCGAGGGAGCGGTCCTGGGCCCGTCGGCGTTCCTGGCGGCAGCCGAGCGCAACGGCACGGTGACGGCGGTCGATGAGTGGGTGTTCGAGCAGGCGACCACGATCGCTACCGGCGGCCGACCTGTCGCCGTGAACGTGTCCGCGCAAACCATCGGCCGGTCATCGTTCGTCGACGTCGTCGAAGGCGCGCTTGAACGAAGCGGCGTCGCGCCGTCCCTGATCACCTTCGAGATCACCGAGACCGCCGTCGTCGCGGACATCGTCGCAGCCACACGCTTCGCCGAGCGCCTTGAGGCGATCGGCTGCAACTTCGCGCTCGATGACTTCGGCACGGGCTATGCGGCACTCCTGTATCTCAAGCATCTTCCGATCAGCTACCTGAAGATCGACGTTGACTTCGTCCGCGACCTCGTCGAGAACCGGCGTTCCCGCGGGGTCGTCTCCGGGGTGGTCGCGCTCGCTGCGGGCTTCGGCCTGAGGACGATCGCGGAGGGCGTCGAGAATGCGGCCACGCTCGCCTTGCTGCGTGAGCTCGGAGTCGATCTGGCCCAGGGGTTCCATCTCGGGAGGCCTGGGCCGATCTCCGCGGGCGTGCTCGTGTGAGGCGGTAGGCCGGGGTGTGGCCGCGGAGCCCGCCCGACCCGACGCCCGCGTTCCTGCGGGGCGCGCGCGCCGCACGCACACGGCAGCGCACAACGAACTCGTAACAACCTCCACCTGCAGGGCGGGCACCTGCAAGCCGTCAAGGTGGTCGAATCGAGTCAGGAGGCTTGTCGTTGTTCGAACTTGTGGCGGGCGCACGGTGGTTTCGGGGGTTGGTTGCGAGGTTCCGGCTTCTGTCGGTCGCGCGGTCAGGCCTTTCGCGACGGCGATTCGGCCGGTGGGCAATCGCCTGCACGACCGTGTCCGTGCTCGCGGCCGGTGGCGTGGCGTTCGCCGAACACCTCGAAACCGGCCGGATCGGCCCGTCGCTCGGCATCACCGCGAACGGGCGGGCTCTGCATCCGGTCGGCCGCCTGACGACCGTGGGCAACTTCCCGACCGGTAGCGCCCTGACGCCGGATGGGCGCTACCTGTGGGTCACCGACTGCGGCCACGGTCCCGACGACGTGCGGGTGCTCGAAGTGGCCACCGGCGCAGTCGTGCAGACGCTGCCGCTGCCCGGGTGCTACGGCGGGATCGCGATTGCCCCCGACGGCCTCCACGCATACGTGGGCGGCACTCCGAGGGGAGGCTCACCGACCGAGGGACCGACCCAGGGTGACCAGGGGGATGTGATCCACATCTTCGCCGTCGACCCGTCCACCGGACGAGGTAGCGAGCTTCCTCCGCTCCAGCTGGCCGAAACCACTGGCGGTAGCGGTCGTCTGAACTCGCTGCCGCCAGTCAGCGGCGTCGGCAGCGCCTCCCCCGAGGGGCTGGCGGTCTCGCCCGACGGCAAGACGCTCGTCGTGGCGCTCAACGCCGCCGATAGCGCCGTCGTCGTCGACCTGGGCACGCTCGCGCAGAACGTGGTCGCGGTCGGGCGCTACCCGAACGGCGTCGCCTTCGACCATCACGGAGACGCGTACGTGTCCAACGAGTACGACGGGACCGTGTCCGTGATCGACACCGCAACTCACAGCGTGAGCACGACGATCGGTGGCCTGGGTGCCCAGCTCGGCGACCTGGCCAGCCACCCCGAGGGGATGGCGCTGGACCCCGTCCGCGATCAGATGTACGTCGCCGTGACCAACCGCGACCAGATCGCAGTGATCGATACGAACACCAAGAGCGTCGTCAACCTGATCTCGGTGGGACGCCAGCAGGGGCTTGGCACCGGCCCCGTCAAGCTGGCGGTCACGCCCGATGGCCGGACGCTCTACTCGGCGGACAGCGGCGAGGATGCGCTCGCGGCGATCTCGCTGACACAGCGCACGTCCGCTCCTCGCCTGCCCGCCTACAAGGTGATCGGCCGGCTGCCGACGGCGGCGTACCCCGACGACGTTCAGGTGACCCCGGACGGATCTCAGCTGGTATGGGTTGCTGGCAAGGGCTTCGGCTCCGGACCGACCGAAGGCGCCTACGTGCTCGACATGCTGATCGGCCGAGTGGGGATGCTGGCGCTCCCGAGCGACCAGCAGATACGCGAAGAGACTCAGATCGCGAACCGGCAGGTGATGCCCTACAACCGCGAAGCCCAGCCGGCCGGCAGCCCTATCCCGTCACCCGGGAGCGGCCCGAGCCAGCAGATCAAGCATGTGTTCTACATCGTGCGTGAGAACCGCACCTACGATCAGATCTTCGGCTCGGACAAACGCGGCGACGGCGCGCCGAAGCTCGAGCTGTTCGACGGAAACGGCGTCGCCGGACCGACCGGTGGGATCACGCCGAACGCGCATGCGCTCGCCCACACGTTCCCGCTCATCGACCACTTCTACATGGATTCGGAGGTCTCTGTCGACGGCCACCTGATCACGACAGGCGGCGTCGCGACGGACTACGTCCAGAAGGCCACCGCCGCCAACTACTCCGGCCGTCGTGGCACCTACGACTTTGGGATCTACCCCGTGACCTTCCCGCCGAAGTTCTTCATCTTCGACCAGGCGGCGGCACAGGGGATCTCGTTCCGCGACTACGGCGAGCAGGCGGCCGGGATGTCGGCGAACGGCAACGCGCCCAACCGTCCGCAGTACGCGAAGGTGGCCGCCGGCCTCGACAACGCCTACCCCAACAACCTGTTCATCGGCTGTCTCCAGCCTGGCAACCCGTCGACCTGCACGCAGGACTCAGGGCTCTACAAGGGCACTGGCAAGACAATCGCGGGGCAGAGCCGCTTCAACGAGTGGTATCCGCATTTCCAGGAAGAAGTCGCGGGCGGCACGGTGCCGTCGTTCACCTACATGATCCTGCCGAACGACCACACCGACGGCACGACGCCGAAAGACTTCACCCCACAGGCGATGATGGCGGACAACGACCTCGGCCTCGGTCAGATCGTCGACGCGATCTCACACTCCTCGATCTGGCCGCAGACGGCGATCTTCGTGCAGGAAGACGACTCGCAGGACGGGATGGACCACGTCGACTCGCATCGCAGCCCGACACTGGTGATCAGCCCGTGGGCGCGCCATGGAGCGGTCGTACACGCCCGCTACGACCAGTACTCGATGCTGCGCACGGTCGAGCTGATCAGCGGCATCGACCCGCTGTCGCTCAACGACGCGCTTGCGACCCCCATGTACAAGGCGTTCATCAGCGGAGCCGAACAACCCGACGACTCGCCCTACAACGTGGTTGCTCCGACGCAGGACATCGCGCAGACCAACAGCGCCACGGCCGCCGCAGCGAGGGTCTCGGCCGCGCTGCCGTGGAACCGCCTCGACGCCGTCCCGCAGGAGATCTCCGACAAGGTGCTCTGGGCCGCCGTCCACGGCATGTCCTCGAGGGCGCCCTCACCCGGGCCAAACGCCTCGCTGGCCGAGCACAACCGGGCCGTCCTGGTTTGGTCGATGCTCTCGGCGCACCGGAACGTCCGCCACTGGCTGGCGCACGGGCCCGATCGCTGAGATTCGCAACCGAGCCCGCACGGCCTCGATCGCTGAGACTCGCAGCCGAGCTTGATCAGCGCTCGCAGCTTCTCATTTCGTCACGTTGACGACCACCGTATTCGACGTGTGCGTGACCGTCGGCCCGCTCGCCGGCGCTCGCTGCCCGGTATCGGTCGCGCTGTTGCTATAGGAGCCCAGTTCACTCAACAGGTGACTGCAGCGGTAGATCGTCGACGCCCGCAGGGCGAGCTTCGAGGTCCCGGGACCTCCGGTCACCGCTCCGCAGCGTTCGTCCGTGAAGTTGCTGAACGTCAGCGGCACGTTGCCCGTGTTCTTGACTACGATCTCGTATTCGACCGTCTGCCCGACTTCGCCGGTCAGCGGCGACGTCGTGAAGCCGGTGTTGCTGCCCGCGATTTCCTGCAGCTTCGTGATGGAGAAGTCCGGTTCCGGCGGGCATTCTATTGACACGCCGATGTCAAAGTGGCCGCTGAAGCCGTTCGTGCTCCATGTCGCGTGGACGTCAACGAAGCCGGCCCCCGGAGGAACGACGATGGCGACGATATCCGTCCCCGTCGGGCCGTTGAAGGTGAATTTGGTTTTCGAGACGGCGGCCCCATGGATGGTGATGGTCTGCGTAACTGTGTTGTTCGGCAGATTGGGGAAGCCGCGGTAGGTGACGCGCACGTATGAGCACGTCGCCGTAACCACTCCGTTTTCCCCTTCTTCCGTTCCCTTTTCGGCAGGATTGGTCACGACCACGACCGGGTTTGAGGTGTGCGTGATCGGAGGTCCGTCACCGAGCGGAGGCGTGCCCGTCACCGTCGCCGTATTGCTGTAGGCCTTCGCTTCGGTGAGCAGGTGGTGGCAGAAGTAGGTCGTCGACGCTCCCGGAGCGACGGCGGTTTCGCCGGGTCCACCCGTGACCGATTCACATTTTTCGTCGGTGAGTTCGCCGAAGGTCAGGGGAACGTTGCCGGTGTTGGTGACGACGATCTCGTAGTTGACCGTCTGGCCCACTTCGCCCGTCAACGGCGATTCCGTGAACCCGGCGTTGCTTCCGGCGATTTCCTGCAGCTTCGCGATAGAGAACCCGGGATCAGCCGGCACGTTCACGACGACCGTGTTCGACGAATGCGTGATGGGCGGGACTCCATAGCGGGGCGGGGCATTGGCGGTGTCGGTGGCGCTGTTGCCATACGAGCCCACTTCGGTCAGCACGTGACTGCATGTGTAGGTCGTCGAGTTGCCTGTTTCGACGGGCGCGGCACCAGGACCACCGCTCACGGGCCCGCAGTTGGCGTCCGTGAAGTTGGTGAAGGTCTCCGGCACGTTGCCCGTGTTTTTCACGATGATCTCGTAGTCGACGGTCTGTCCGATCTTGCCAGTCAAGGGCGCGGACGTGAAACCGGTTTTGCTGCCTTCGATTTTCTGCAGCTTGACGATCGAGAAGTCCGGGTTCGCCGGGCATTCCAGCGGCACGCCGAGGTCAAAGTGGCCGATGAAGCCGTTTGTGTTCCAACTCGCCTGGTCGTCCACGTTGCCGGATCCCGGCGGCACGACGATCGACATCGTGTTGGTGCCCGTTGGCCCGTTGAAGACGATTTTCTTTTTGGAGACTCCCGCCCCGTGGATCGTGATGGTCTGTGTGACCGTGTTGTTCGGAGCGTTCGGAAAGTTGCGATAGGTGATGCTCAAGGACGTACAGGTGGCGGTCACCACGCCGTTTTCGTTTTCTGCCGTCCCCGACGTCGCGGCCGAGGCGCTTGAGCCGCAGAGTGTGGCCAGCGCCAGCACGAGCGTCAGCACCGCGCCCACGGATCTCACACGCACCGTCCGACCGTCGCCCAGCATGAGCGCAATCAGCTGACGAGCCATTTTCCATCCCCCAAGCCCGGCGCACCCCCGCGCCGCTCGCTTTCACAAGACCGACGATGGCGTCGCCAGCCTCAAGTCCTTGCGCGCGCAGACTACCACGTCCTGTGGAGGCCAGGAGACTCTTCAACTGCCCGTCGCGCCGCCGCCGCGGCGCTCGACCGACGGCACCGAGCCTATGCCTGAATCCTGCTGAAGTCCGGCGGCTCGTACGCCGCGCCGGGCACACCGCCGAGCGCGAGGATGCGCACCCCCTGCGGGCCCGAGAAGATCCGCCGGCTCACGCCGGGGCCGACACGCACGATCGTGTCGGGATCGAGCGCGATCCGCTCACCGTCGATCTCGATCTCGGCACTGCCGCGAAGCACCACGTAGACCTCCTCCTGCCCGTCTTCGCTGTGGCTGTGCTCGGGGTACTGGTCGAAGTTCGGCGGGAACTCCTCCACCTGCATGCCAAAGGAGGCGACTCCGAGCTCCGCCCGAGCAAGTCGCATCCCACCTCCGAACGCCGTCTCCATCTCGTCGATTCTCTTCACGCTGTAACTGGACATGCCGATCTCCTCCTTCGGGGTCGCAGCGAGTCTAACGCTCGAGCTGCGGCCACGTCACGACGCCCTGGGGCTCGCGGGGGATGGTGGCCCTTCTAGGTATGCGGCATCGGGAAAGTGTGAATCCGTGGTTACGCCGCGATAGACCGGCACCAGGCCGAACCCCGCCTCTAGCTCCGCATACCTGCGCATCACGCGCCGGCTGGGCGCGTATTTGTAGGACATCGGTCGAGTTTGGCTTAGAAGGTGAGTCATGCGTGTAATCGTGACCTCGAATGGACTTTCCACGGGGGAATAATCCACGTCGACCTCGAGCGGCTGCAGCGCTGACGAGCTTCCTGCTCGCCAGCGGGGTTGCCAGCTGGGCATCCGCCGCGGCGGCGTCCGTAGGTCCCATCATCCCGGGCCACGACCCGAGAGGGCAGCTGCAAGACCCGAAGAATCACCTCAAGCACCCATCGGAAGTCGTGAGCGAACCGAGCACCACGCGGGCTCCGAGCAGCCCGTTGGTGACAGCGAGCGAACCGGCTCAGCCCTCTAAAACCACGACGGCGGGCCCGACCACCTCGAGTACCGCCGCCGTGAGTGAAGGCGCCTCGGCCGTCGGTTGGGGAGAAAACTTCAGCGGCGAGCTGGGAGGCGGGTTCACCAACCTCTTCACCCCCTCACCTGTTGCGGTGTCCGGGCTGGCCGGCATCAAGAGCATCGCCGCCGGATATCACTTCAGCTTGGCGCTCCTAAACGACGGCACCGTGCGCGGATGGGGCGGCAACAGCTACGGCCAACTCGGTGATGGCGTCCGCTTCAAAGCCATCAACCCGACGCCGGTGTTAGGGCTCGCCGGCGCCACCGCGATCGCATCGGGCGCAGCGAACTCGGTCGCGTTGCTGAGCAACGGCACGGTTGCGACATGGGGCGGAGATGCTTGGGGCGAGCTGGGCAACGGCACGACCGGAGCAGGCAGCGAAAATGTCAGCTTCTCGAGCACGGTGCCCGTCTACCTGAAAGGCCTCAACAATGTCGTGGCCGTTGCCGCCGGCGGCGCAAATGACGCGGCGCTACTGAGCAACGGGACGGTGATGACCTGGGGCGAAAACGGCGCTGGTCAGATCGGGGACGGCACAAAGCTCGAAAAAGATGTGCCGACACCTGTGCGCGGTCTCGCGAACGTCAAGGCGATCGCCGTGGGCGGAGTCTCTTCGCACGGCGGTCACGTGCTGGCTCTGCTGAACAACGGAACCGTCATGGCGTGGGGCGGGAATGGCTCCGGCCAGCTCGGCGACGGCACGACGGAAAACAGGAGCCTGCCAGTGGCGGTCAGGGGCCTTGGCAACGTGGTCGCGGTGTCGGCCAGCACGTCCCACAGCATGGCGCTGCTCAGCGACGGCACTGTACGGGTTTGGGGCAACAACGCCTTCGGCGAGCTGGGTGTCGGGGCCGGACCGGAAACGTGCGTCACGCCGATAGCCAGATGGTCGTGCGCCAGGGTTCCGACGCCGATGGGCACACTGAGCAACGTAACTGCCATCTCGGCGGGATGGCGATTCAGTCTCGCCGTCAGCGGCGGCCGGTTGTTCTCCTCCGGCTGGAACGAAATGGGTCGACTGGGGAACGGCACGACTATAAACAGCAGCCGGCCGGTCGAAACGGGTACCAGCAATGTCACGGCGATCTCCGCAGCCGAAGGGCACAGCGAGGCGCTGGTGAGCGCCGGCGCGCCGGCGCCCGAAGTCGAAGTGTCCTCGCCGGCAGCCGGCGCGCTCACCCTCACATGGCGCTCGACCGACGTGACCGAACGATGGGAACTTGCTCATCGGCCACGGACCTTTCCAAAATCCGCCTGGACTGAATGGGTCTACCTTCCGGCCGCGACCCGCAGCTATACCTTTACCGGGCTGACCAGCGGGCAGCCCTACGAAGTAATCATCAAGAACCGCCTTGCGGGCTGTCGGATCACCATCGCCACGCCCCGCTGAGCGGTCACGAACTTTCGAGGAACGCGCGCGGTCACGGAGACTGCGGCAGTTTGACCGACGAGCGTTTGATGGCTGGAGCCGAGGGTGGCGGGACCACCGGTCCGATGTCCCCGTCGGGCGCCTGGTCCAGGTCCATGATCACGGGGGCGTGATCGCTCGGCCTGCTGCCCTTGCGGGCCTGCCGGTCGACCCATGCAGCGCGAACCCGCTCGGCTACGGTGGCGGTGGCGAGCACGAGGTCGATCCGCATTCCGAGGTCTTGATGGAACATGCCTGCCCGGTAGTCCCAGTAGGTGAAAACCCGCTCGGTCGGCCAGCGATCGCGCACGACATCGCGGAGGCCCAGCGCCTGCAGCTCGGCCAGCGCCGCACGCTCCTGCGGGGTGACGTGGGTCTGACCGACATAGGCGGCCGGATCGAACACGTCGATGTCGGCCGGTGCGATGTTCATGTCCCCGCACACGATCGCCGCTTCGGGCTCGGCGCGGACGGCCTCCCGGAGCGCGGCCAGCCAGGCGAGCTTGTACTTGTAATGCTCCGAGTTGGGAGTCCGCCCGTTCGGCACGTAAACGGAATGCACGCGAATCCCGTCGCACGTCGCAGCCACCGCACGCGCCTCCGGCTCGGGGAAGCCCGGCGCATCGGCCAGTCCGACTACGACGTTCTCAAGTCCCGTCCGAGAGAGGATCGCGACGCCGTTCCACTGGGCCTCGCCGTTGAGCGCGATCGCGTAGCCGCGACTGGTCAGCTCGGCGCCGAGCAGCTGCTCGAACGCCTTGTCGGTGAGCTTGGTCTCCTGCAGGCAGACCACATCCGGTTGGCGCTCATCGAGCCACGGCAGCAGGCGCGGCACCCGCTGCTTCACCGAGTTGACGTTCCAGGTTGCCACTCGCATGGGCGTACGGTAGCGGTGCCCCCGCGAGTTCAACGCTTGCGGGCCGCGACCGCAGTTCCGGTGCTGATGCGCGATCCGACTCGGACGCAGCGCCGCAGCTCACGCGCGTCGAGCTGCGTGTCCGGGTCCTGGGACGCTCGTAACAGCTGCCGTCGACATCTTTGGCCAGCGGACCATATGCCCGCGCCCTTGCGCCCGGGAGGATCGTCGGCATGGCTCTCAGACCTCTATCGGCGAGGGAGCTGGCGGACACGCGAACGCTGTTCGACAGCTTCATGGGCTACGTGGACAGAAGCTACAAGACCTTCGGCCAGTTGCTAGCGATATATCGAGAGCGCAGCAAGACGCTTCCTGCCGCCGAGGACCGGGCGAACGACCTGCGGGTCGAGCGGTTCATGCAGGACATGGCGAGCAGCAGCTGGAAGGATGACGTGGTCATCCGGATAGGCGTCTTTGACGATGCCGTGCTCGTGATCGACGGCATACATCGAGGCATCGCGTACCTGGCGTGCGTGGAGGAAGGGATCGCTCCTGATCGCCTTCCGGCGCTACACGTGAACTGCTGAGCAGCGGCGTCCATCTCCGTCCTGTACGGGACATAGGGGCTTCTCGACTGCTGTGGAGGAGTGCGTCGGCGAATGAGCTAGGCGGGTCGCCACCGACCGTGGCGGCGCCCGTCGATGGGGACGGGGACCGGGGAGCAGACCAGTGGCCTTTACGGGCGCGACGTTCCGAGCAGGCGATCAGGCTGCGTGGCGTTAGAACGAAGCCTCGTCACGCCGTCTGGAAGGAGACCCTCATGAGCTCGTCATCCGTCCCTCCCACGCCGGAAGGCCTCGGCTCGGTCTCCGGAGCGCCGCAGCTCCCGGCAGGGTTCACCGACACCTTTACCAGCCGCTACATCGACACCGGTGAGCTGCGCCTGCACGCCGTCATCGGGGGCGACGGTCCGCCGCTGCTGCTGGTGCACGGCTGGCCCCAGACGTGGTACGCGTGGCGCATGTTGATGCCGGCGCTCGCTCGGGACTTCGAGGTCATAGCGGTCGACCAGCGTGGCATCGGGCTCTCCGACAAGCCCCAGGGCGGCTACGACACCGCCACGCTCGCGGGCGACCTGGTCGCGATGATGGACGCGCTCGGCCACCGGCGGTTCGCCATGTATGGGACCGACACCGGAATGCCGATCGCCTACGCCCTCGCGGCGGATCACCCGGAGTGGCTCGAGCGCCTGGTCGTCTCCGAGGCCCCACTTCCGGGCGTGTCTCCCTCGCCGCCGCTGTTTCTCCCTCCTCCGCTCAACGCCCGGCTGTGGCACCTCACCTTCAACCAGCTCTCCTCGGACGTGAACGAGCAGCTCGTCAAGGAACGCGAGGACGTCTTCTTCGGCGCGGAGTTCGCCGCCTCGGCCGGGAAGAACAAGCTGCCCGATGATGCCGTCAGGTACTACATCGACGCCCTCGCCTCCGACCCCGAAGCGCTGCGCGGCAGCTTCGAGCTCTACCGCGAGTTCCCAACCAGCATCGCGCAGAACGAACAGCGCAAGACACGACGGCTGACCCTGCCCGTCCTGGCGATCGGCGGTGTCGAAAGCAGTGGTGAAGTGGTCGGGAACACGATGGAGCTCGTCGCGGACGACGTGCAGAGCGTGGTCCTTCCCGGCAGCGGCCACTGGGTGGCCGAACAGGCACCCGAGGAGCTGCTTGCGGCGCTGAGGGCGTTCCTGGCTCCCTACCGTGACGAACCGGCCGCGGCACACGACCCCGGACTCGCCCGCGCATGAGCTCACACATCGGCCGCAAGCCGACTCCCGTCGAGTCCTATTCCTGGTTCGGCTCCCAGCCGAGGGCTCGGCGACGAGACGACGGGAGCTTGCCCACGACGAGGTCGTAGGAATCCTCCATCATGTCCCTGATGGCCTGCTCGGGTATGGACCCGTCGAGGATCACGGTGTTCCAATGGCGCTTGTTCAGGTGGTAGCCGGGGAGCACGGTCGAGTGTGTCGCACGCAGCTGCTCGGCTAGCGGGGGCTCGCATTTGACGCTGACGCAAAGCGGGCTTCCAGCGAGTTGAGAGAGGACGAACATCTTCCCGGCGACCTTGAACACCGATGTCTCCGGGCCGAAGGGGAACGTCTCGACCGATCCCGGGAAGCCCAGGCAAAGGTCGCGCAGCTCGTCCGCACCGATCATCGGGCCCGGAGACCAGGCATGCGCCTACTCGGCGATGCGCTCGCGTTCATCCGCCCGGCATCCAACACCCAGATCAGCCCGGATACTCGTCCTTGCGCCACGCGCGGGGCTCCTCGCTCCCAGCGTTCGGCGTTCGCTGGAGAAGGAACGAGTGGTATGGCGCGACAAACGGATCGGGTGCCATCACCGTGTAAGTGTGGTAGACGCGCCCGTTCTCACGGGCGAAGGCGATGAAGCTCGGACCCTCGCGCAAGCCGTCCGCGAGCTTCGCTCCGACCTGTCGCCCCCAGTCCTCGAGCCACTCGGGCGGGTTGTCGATCATCCCCTTGACCTCCGGAATCGCCTGCGCCTGCTGTGGCGTAAGGGCGAGCCCGAAGTCGAACGGAAACTCCGTGCCGTATGTAGAGACGTATGGGAACTTCCAACCCATTCGCTCCTTGTATGCGACGAGCCGATCGATCGGTGCGCGAGAGAAGCAGATCAGCGTCACGTCGCGGTGGTTCAGGTGCACGCGCGTGCCGTCGAGCTCGTCCCCCAGGTTCGAACACCCGGGACAGGCGCCGAGCTCGTAGTCGGGGCCGAACATGATGTTGTAGGCGAGGAGCTGTGAGCGCCCGTCGAAGAGCTCGGCGAGCGCCTTCTTTCCGTCCTCGGTATCGAATTGGTACTCCTTCTCCACCGGAACCCAGGGAAGCCGACGCCGCTGCTCGGTCAACCTCTGGCCGAGCTCGGCGTGCTCGGCCTCCAGGCTCGCAAGCTCACCGCGAGCCGCCTGCCATTCCTCGCGGGTTCCCACCTTGTGGTCAGTCATCGTCCGCCTCCTATGGCCGTTCGTCACGTCAGCGTAAGCATCCGGATCGTCGGTGGCCGCCTCTCGAGACACGTAGGTTAGGACCGCCGCGTCGAGCCGAACTCATCGCCGGGTCGCGCGGTCGACTCGGTTCGTGCGGCGGTCTCCAAGACTGTGCCGGGGCCCGCGTGCGCCGACGCCGGCCAGCGTCTGCTAGGCTAGGCGCAACCGTTGGTTGCACATCAGGAGGCAGTGGTTTGGTACCCGATCGCATAGAACGCGAGATCGTCATCGACGCGCCGGTGGACGTCGTGTGGGGGGTCGTGACGGAGCCCGGGCAGATCAGCGGCTGGTTTAGCGATTCCGTCGAGCTCGACCTGCGCCCCGGTGGCGAGGCGACCTTCGTGTGGGACGAGCACGGGACGGTCCACGGGCGGGTCGAGCGGGTCGAGCCGCCGTACGTGTTCGCGTTCCGCTGGGTGCCCGCCCACAGCACCGAGGTCGCCGACGGCGACCTGCTGCTGGTCGAGTTCACGCTCACGCCCGAGGGGGAGGGCACACGGCTGAAGGTCGTCGAGACCGGGTTCGCGGAGCTGGCGGGCTCCGACGACGAGAGGCGGGAGCACTTCGACGGCCACCGGCGAGGCTGGGAGCTCGAGCTCGGCCAGCTCGTCGCATACGTCGCAGAGCGGACGCAGGAGTCGGCCGAGCGGTGACGGCGGCCGTCGAGGAGGTCGACGAGCTGTGGTCGGCGATCGGCGATCCCACCCGCCGTCGCGTGCTCGACCTGATCCTGGACCGCGGAGAGGCGACCGCGACGCTGGTGGCCGGCGAGCTGCCGGTGACACGCCAGGCGGTGGCCAAGCACCTTGTCGTCCTTGATCGCGCGGGCCTCGTCGAGGCCAGGCGCGAGGGTCGCGAGGTCCGCTACACCGTCCGCCCTCAGCGGCTCGATGCCGCCGCGCGCTCGATAGCGAGCGTGGCGGCGCAATGGGACGCGCGCCTGGTCGCAATCAAGCGGATAGCGGAGGCCACGGCCCGCGCCCGAGAAGACCCACACAGACAGGAGGCAAAGCCATGACCGAGCACAACATCGGCACACGCGAGGAGTGGCTGGTGGCCCGCAAGGAGCTGCTGGCGCGCGAGAAGGAGCACACACGGCTGGGCGACGACCTGGCCCGTCAGCGGCGCGAGCTGCCGTGGGTGCGCGTAGAGAAGGAGTACGAGTTCGACACGGATGACGGGCGCAAGACGCTGGCCCAGCTGTTCGACGGGCACTCGCAGCTGCTCGTCTACCACTTCATGCTCGGCCCCGAGTTCGAGGCCGGCTGCCCGTCCTGCTCGTCGATTGCCGACGGCTTCAACGGCTTGCACGTCCATCTCGCCGGCCGGGCCGACGCGCGACTGATTGCCGTCTCGCGGGCGCCGCTCGAGAAGCTGCAGGCGTACAGGCGGCGCATGGGGTGGACGTTCCCGTGGGCATCGTCCTTCGGCGCCGACTTCAACTACGACTACGCCGCATCCAAAACGCTCGAGCAGCTGCATGGAGGCGGCGAATACAACTTCGCGCCGACCGGGGATCGCACGCAGCTGTTCGAGCTCGACTCTGGCCCGCTGTACGAAACCGCGAAGAGCACCGGTGCCGAGCTGTCCGAGTTCCTGCAGGAGATGCCGGGCATGAGCGCCTTTGTCGTGTCCGACGGCGCCGTATATCACACCTACTCGGCCTACTCGCGCGGCCTCGACGGGCTGTGGGGTGCGTATCAGTGGCTCGACCGCGCGCCGCTGGGCCGTACCGGCGACGACCACATCTGGGTGCGCCACGACGAATACGATCTGGCCCGCGCCTGAGAGGAGCACGCGGATGGAGTCGAGCGCGATACGTCCGATCCCGCCGCCGCCCGGCCTCACGCGGGCTGGGGCCACCGGCGCCCTGCTTGCGCTCGCGGCCGGCGCCTGGGTGGTGACCGTCGAGCGGATGGAGGGCATGGACGGCGGCTCGGGAACGGCACTCGGCGGCATCGGCTGGTTCATGGTGAGCTGGGCGCTCATGATGGCCGCCATGATGCTGCCGTCGCTGGTCCCGGCCGCACTGGTAATCGCGCGAGCCGGCGAGCGCACCGTCGCGGCTTTCGTCGCGGGCTACGTGGGCGCCTGGACGGCCGCCGGGCTGGTCGGCTATCTCGTCTTCGACGGGCTGCGCTCGCTCGACATCGGGTTCCTCGCCTGGGATCGCGCGGGCCGCTACGTGGCAGCCGGCGTGATCCTGGCCGCCGCCGTCTACCAGTTCACGACGGCCAAGGCCGGCTGGCTGAGCCGGTGCCGGCATCCGCTCGAAGTCGGGCGCGGCGAGCGATCGGGCGTTTGGGGCGGCTTGCGCGGCGGCATCAGGCACGGCGGCTACTGCCTCGGCTGCTGCGTCGCGTTGATGGCGGCGCTGTTCGCGCTCGGCGTGATGAGCGTCACCTGGATGGTCGTGATCGCGGTGCTGATCGCCGTCGAGCGGCTGTCCCCGTGGCGCGCCACAGGCGTCTATGGCGTGGCCGTCGTGCTGGCGGTGCTCGGCATCTGGGTCGCCGCCGCGCCAGGGGACCTGCCCGGCCTGACGATCCCGGGCTCGATGGCGATGGGGTAGGGGGCGCCTGGCGCGCACACGGTCAGCTGGGTCTCGCTCGCGTGCGAGCTTCAGCGGACTGGGCCCGTGAAGAGCCGGTGCCCGGAATGGTCGAGATCGTGCTCACCGAGCGCCTCCTGCAAGAATGCAGTGCCGGCGGAACAGCGATCATGGATCAGGTGCAGCGCAAGCCGAAGGACGCGGGCGCGCGGGGAGGCAAGCGCGCCCCGGTTGCCGACCGCAAGGCACGTGAGTCTTTGCGCACCGCCGATCCAGTGCTCGCGCGCCTAATCGACGCGCGGCCGGACTTCCGTCCCAGGGCGTGGATGGATGAGCTGCCTCCGCTCGACTCGTTCGGAACCCTGATCTTCCAAGTCGCGGGTCAGCAACTTTCCGTCAGCGCGACGCGGACGATCGTGTCTCGTATCGAGCAGCACTTCGGAGGGCATCTGCCCTCGCCTGCCGAGCTACTCGCTGCGGACCCGCACGTGCTGCGCGCCAGCGGCATGTCGACTCGGAAGGGCGAAACGGTGCGTGCGCTCGCCGAGCGATTCGTCGACGGGCGCCTCAGCGACAAGGCGCTCTCTCGAATGACGGACGCCGAGGTCGAGGCGGCCCTGACCGAGGTGCCGGGAATCGGGCCCTGGACCGCGCGCGGCTTCCTCCTGGTGGGCCTCGATCGGCCGGACGTATTCCTCTCCGGCGATCTGGCGCTGCGCCGCGCGGTTCAACGGACCTACGGATTCGACCACCCGCCGACGGACGAGGAGATGGCCGAGCTCGCGGACCGCTGGCGGCCCTATCGGAGCCTCGCGGTGAGCTACCTCTTCGCCTCGGAGTACGACGCGTGAACGCGCTGGCGGCGGATAGCGATCTCCTAGGAGTCATCGGCGCCGGCCGCCTGGGCCAGGCGATGGCACGTACGGCAAGCTGCTCGTTTCCCTCCCGGGTCTGAGCCGTTCTCATCGTCTCCGGGCCGTGGTGCGGTAGTCGATCGCGCGGAAGCATCCGTGGACGTGGTCGTTGACAACGCCGACGTTCTGCATGAACGCGTACACGCTCGTAGGTCCGATGAAGCGGTACCCCTGAGACTTCAGCTGCGTGGCGAACGCCTCCGCCTGCGGCGTCGTCTTGGGCAGGTCGGCGACGGACCGTGGTGAGCGCTTGCGGGCGATCTCGTAGGACTTCGCGAGCGCCGCGAGGTTCGGCGACGCCGACATCATCATGCGCGCGTTGTCGACCGTGGCCTGGATCTTGCCGCGGTTGCGGATGATCGAGGCGTCTTCCGTCAGCCGGTCGACGTCGTGCTCGGTCATCGCAGCGACCTTGCCGACGTCGAAGCCCCGGAACGCCGTCCGGAACGCGTCGCGCTTGCTGAACACGATCGACCAGCTCAGCCCGACCTCGAACACGCCCAGGGTGAGCGCCTCGAACATCGCCGACTCGTCGTGGGTGCGGGTGCCCCAGACCTCGTCGTGGTAAATGCCGAACGCAGTGTCGTCGGCGCCGGCCCAGGCGCAGCGAGGCTTGCCGTGGTACCCGATGATCACGTCGCTGCTCATCCGCTCATCCAGCACGACATCAGCGTTGCGCCTTGGCCGCCAGCTCGGCTCGCGCCGCCTGGGCGAGATCGGCGCCGGTGTTGGCGTGTCCCGCGACGCCCCAACCACCCTCCGGTGACTCCGTGAGCAAGACCCAAGTCCGCTCCGCGACCCCCGGGTCGCCTGCGGCGGCCGCGACGATCTCGGTCAGCTCTTTCACCACCCCGAGCTGCTTGTCACGGTCGAGCACGCCCGCTGGCGTCAGGACCTGCACGCGCACGTAGTCGCTCCTGCCGTTCACGTTCGCGATCGCGCTGGTGGGGAGCTCGTGGATGAACGCCGCCGTGTTGTCCCGGAACAGCGCGAGGTCGGGTACCTGCTCCCAGCGCATCACCGCGCTCGCCACGTCCTGCGCGAGCCTGTGCTTGTCGGCGAAGGTCCCCTCGGCGGCATATACGTCGATCATCGGCATGGCTAGGAGCCCTGACCCGCGGCCAGCTCGATCAGCCCGACGACCTCCGCAGGATGAGAGACCATCGCGAGGTGGCCGGCGGAGACCTCGATCGTGTGCGCCCCCATGCGCTGGGCGAACATGCGCTCGGCATCCGGCGGGAGCGCTTCGTCGTCGGTCGCGACGAGGTACCAGGAGGGCTGTGACTTCCACGCAGGCGTGCCGATCACGTCCTCGAACGTGCTCATCGACAGGCCCTGCTGGACCGCGTACAGCACCTTTGCGTCGAGGGGATCGAGGCCGCTCGCGAAGTGGTTGACGAAGTCGTCCTCCGGTATCCAGCCGAAGCTCTGCTCGTCGACTATCAGGTGTGCCAAGGAGGGCGTCGGGGGCCCGGCGCCGAGGAGGGCACCGAGCGACTCGCCTTCCTCGAGTCCGAACGCGGCGACGTAGACGAGGCCTGTCACGTTGGGCGCGTCGGTGCCAAGCGCGGTCATGACCTGGCCGCCGTATGAGTGGCCGGCGACGATCGTCGGCCCGGACTGCCGCGTCAGGACGTGCCTTGCCCGTGCGACGTCGTCGGCAAGGGAGGTCTCGGGCAGCTGGGGCGCGGTGACGTTGTAGCCCTTCGCCTGCAGCGCGCGGATCACCGCGCTCCAGGAAGAGCCGTCCGCCCAGGCGCCGTGGAGGAGGACGACGTTCGGCAGCTCGCTCATGTGGACTCCTTCAGTTGGAGATTCGGAGCAGCGATCGTCTCGCGCGCGCTTCGATCTCGCTTGAGTCATCCGACTGCTCATCGCGGCTGGCAGCGGCCGCGAGCGCGTCGCGCAGCTGCGTGCGGGAGCCGATTTCGAGCTTGGGGAAGATCCGGTAGAGGTGCGAGCCGATCGTGCGGTGCGAGAGGAACAGGCGCTCGCCGATCTCACGGTTCGAGAGGCCTTGCGCCGCGAGCTCGGCGATCTGCAGCTCCTGTGCGGTGAGCCGGTCACGCGCGTCGGGCGTGCGACGGCCGACCTTCTCGCCCGTCGCGCGGAGCTCTTGCCGAGCGTGCCCGCTCCAACGCACCGCACCGAGGAGATCGAAGACGTGGACCGACTGCCGCAGGTGAACGCGTGACTCGGCGCTCCGACGCCGGCGTCGCAGCCAGCAACCGAAGGAGAACAGGGTCCTGGCATGGAGAAATCGGTAGTCAGTCAGGTCCTGCTCCAGAGCCGCGACGAACAGCAGCTCCGCGTGCTCGTCGTCGGCGAGGAGCGGCCTCGCGCAGGCCAAGCCTGCTCGCAGGATCGGCGGTTCGCTGTCCCGTGCAATCGCTTCGAGCTCGACGAAGGCGCCCGCAACCTGATCGGAACGCCCGCTACGCGCCCCGGCTTCGGCAAGGTCGAGCACGGCCGGCCAACGCATGAAGCGGTGAAACGAGCGCTCGCTGGGGTCGAACACGGGCCACAGGTGGCGGAACGCGTCCTCGTAGCGGCCCTCGGCGAGCGCCGAAGCGCCGCGCGCGATGTAGGCGGGCGCGAGCAGCGGCCCACCGTTCATTGCGGCGAGAACCTGCTCGGGACCGGTGATCATCTGCTCAACGTCGGGATCCCCGCGCAGTGCGCGCGCCAGTGTCGCGACGAGTTCCCCGATGAGTCCGAACTCGAGCTGGCGGCTGTCACGCGCGAGGCCTGCTGCCTCGACACCCGCCGCCTCGCCGGTGCGCCAGTCGTCACCATGCGTTGCGGTCCAGGCGTAATGCACCAAGGCCTGCGCGAGCAGTCCGAGCCGCCCCTCCTCGCGCAGGCGTTCGACCGCCCGGGCAAGGAACTGCCGTGCTCGCGCGAAGTCTCCGGCCTTTTCGGCGGCGATCCCCAAGTAGAGAGCCTCAGCCGGATCGTGGACTCCAGTGAGCCGCTTGCGCGAGACGCGGCGCAGTACCGACGGGCCGGTCTGCTCCGGGTTGGCGAGCGCGATCACAGCGAGCAGGCGTGCGTCGTCGTCCGCCACGCCGACGTTCTCTGCGGCATCCACCAGGTACCGGCGGGTCCTCTCCTCGGGACGGGTCCACCAGGCGCGGTGAGCCACAGGGACAAGGGACCGTATTGCCATGTCAGTGTCTCCCGCCGCAGACATCTGTCGGGCGATCGTGACGAAGGTCTTTGCCGCGCCCGCCTCCACCCAGACGTCGCCGCTGATCATCTGGCGAAGCCATGCCAGCCGGGCCTCCCCGAGTGAGCCGAGCTCCAGCGAGCTCGCCTCGCCGATCAGCCGGCGGACCGTGTCGGCCGAACCGAGCTCGTATGCGAGCTCGGCAGACCGCAGCAGCCGCTCGCCCTTTTCTCGCGAGTCCGAGCTGAGTGCCGCCGCTCGCTCGAGAGCGCTGGCTGCAACTGTCGCTGCGCCGCGGCGCCTCGCCCTCTCGGCATGGGTGTCGAGCTCCGCGGCGAGCCCTTCGTCGAAGCCGATCGCGGCCATCGCGCGATGCCATAGCGAACGCTCCGGGTCGGTCACGACTTCGGCCAGAGCCGCGTACGTGCTGAGGAGCAGGACGGATGTGGCCCCCTGTCGCACCGCCGAGCGAATCAACGGATGACGGAAGCGCAGCTGCATGTCTGCGACCTCAACTATCCCCGCAGCTATCGCGGGGTCCAGGTCTGACAAGGTCACGCTGCCCCCGTGCAGCAGAGTGGCGCACGCGAGGGCTTCCTCAATCGATGCGCGCGGATCGAGCGCGGCAGCCAGCAGACAAAGACGAGTCTGAGCCGGCACCCGATCCAGGCTGGCGGCGAAGGCACGCTCCAAGCGGGCCGTGAGCGTAGGCGGTTCCTGCGAGAGCCGGTCAGACGCGCTCGCGAGCGTGCGTGAAAGCTCGACGAGCGCCAACGGGTTCCCCGCAGCCTCGGCGAGCACGCGGGCCCGCGCCACGGGATGAAGGTCGGGCGCGTCCCGGTCCAGCAGCTGTGCGGACGCCGTAGCGCTCAGTCTTCCGATCTCGAGGACGGGCGAACGGACCTCGGAGAGCGGTGAGGCGTGCCCCTCGCGAACCGCAGCGATCAGCGCGACCGACTCCAGCTCGAGCCGCCTCGCGATGAACGACAGAACCCCGAGACTCGAACGATCGAGCCAGTGCGCGTCATCGACGATCAGCAGGAGCGGCTCGGCGCCGGCAGCATCGGAAACGAGTTGATGTGCCGCGAGAGCGACGAGGTACGGGTCGGGATCGATCTCCTCGGCGAGCCCGAACGCCGCCGCGAGCGCCTGCCGCTGAGGTCGAGGCAGGCCCTCCACCTGGTCGAGCACCGGAAGCAGCAGCTGCTGCAAAGCCGCAAACGCGAGCTCCGCCTCCGCCTCGACGCCGACGACCGAGAGAACAGCGATCCCCAAAGCTTCCGCGCGCCACCGGCCGTGGAGCAGAAGAGCGGACTTCCCGATACCGGCGGCTCCGCCGATCACGAGCGCCTCGCCCATGCTGCTTCTCAGATGGTCGAGCACAGCCTCGACACGCGCGACCTCGTCCTCGCGGCCTATGAGCACCGAACCGCCGGTTCGGGTCAAGTCCTGCATCGTTCGAGCATAGGCCCGCACGGCATCCGTCCGTCGACAGGCACGGGCAACCGGCCACTATCAACCGCGCGAGTCGGTTGCCAGCAGCGCGTGGATCGCCGCGGTGACCCGGTCGGCGACCGCCGAGGGGGTCGGGGCGTCGAGCTTGCCGTCCAGGTGCAGGAACGCGAGCCCGTGGACGAGCCCCCAGATCGCGGTCGCCAGCGCCTCGGCGTCAGCGTCCGGGAACGCTCGCTCGACGATGCCGCGTACGTACTGCGACACCGCCGTGGTTGCGGCGACCCGCTCTTCGTTGTCGCGATCGCACGGCTCTCCGAACATGATTCGGAACAGAGCGGGCCGATCGAGGGCGAATTGAACGTAGGCGACCGCCACGCTGGCGAGCTGCCCCGGGGTCGATGGAGAGGGATGCGCCGCGGCGAGGCGGCTGGCGAGCTCGCGGTAGCCGACCGCCGCGACGGCCGAGACGAGCGCTTCCCGGTCGGCGTAATGCCGGTAGGGAGCGGCAGGCGAGACCCCAGCACGGCGCGCAACTGCGCGCAGCGAGAGCGCGGTCTCGCCGCTCTCCTCGAGCAGCTCGACCGCCGCGCGGACGCACGCCGCGCGCAGATCGCCGTGGTGATAGGTCTCCTTGGAGGACACCGCTAAGAATGTTGACAGTGTTTATTTCGGTCGCTAATGTGAGCGCCGTTAACATCCTATTCGACCAGAAGGCGGTGATCGATGTCGCGCGAGCTGTTCTCGCCGTTGGCGCTCCGATCAAAAGGCACGCTGCGCAACCGGATCGCCAAGGCGGCGATGGAGGAGAACATGGCGGGCAGCGCGCAGCTACCTGACGAGCGGCTGATCTCCCTCTACCGCCGCTGGGGAGGCGGTGGTGCGGGCCTGCTCATCACAGGGAACGTCATGGTCCACGCCGAGGCCCTGACCGGTCCCGGCGGCGTAGTGCTCGAAGACGGTGCTCCGATCGAACCCTTTGCCCGCTGGGCCGAGGCCGGGAAGGCAGGCGGCGCCACGATGTGGATGCAGATCAGCCACCCAGGCCGCCAGGTCCAGGCCCGCATGCCCGGCGTCGTATGGGCCCCCTCGGCGATCGCGGTGGAGCTCGGCAGGCACAGCAAGCGCTTCGGCCGGCCGGCGGCGATGACGAAGGAGCAGATCACTGCGACCGTCGAGCGGTTCGTGACGGCCGCCAAGCTCGCCGAGCGGGCCGGGTTCGACGGCGTCGAGGTGCACGCCGCACACGGCTATCTGATCTCGCAGTTCCTCTCGCCGCTGGTGAACAGACGGGATGATGAGTGGGGCGGGTCGCTGGAGAACCGCGCGCGGCTGCTGCTCGACGTCATCGGAGCGATCCGGAGGGTCGTGTCCCCGTCTTTCGCCGTCGCGGTCAAGCTCAACTCCGCCGACTTCCAGCGAGGCGGGTTCGACGCCGACGATGCGGGGCGGGTGATCGCCATGCTCGCGCCACTCGGGGTCGACCTCGTCGAGCTCTCCGGCGGCAGCTACGAGAGCCCGGCGATGGCCGGACGCCCAACCGACGGTCGCGCCGCAGCGCGCGAGGCCTACTTCCTGGAGCTCGCCGCCGAGCTCGCCAAGAGCAGTCCGCTGCCCTTGATGCTCACCGGCGGGATCACACGCCGCGAGACGGCCGAGGCGGCGCTTGCGAACGGCATCGCGGTGGTCGGGATGGGCACCGCGATAGCGCTCACGCCGGACCTTCCGAACCGCTGGCGCGAGGGCCTCGAGGCGACGGAGCGCTTGAACTCCGTCACATGGTCGGACAAGACGCTCGCGTCCGCTGCCAGCATGGCGCTCGTCCGCCACCAGATGCGCCGCATCACGCGCGGCAAGGAGCCGACCGGTAAGACGCACCCCGTGCACGCGCTCGTCTGCGACCAGCGCGCGCAACGAAGGGCGCTCGGCCGCTACCGCGCCTGGCTCGAGAACCGAGCATGAAGCGGCTGCCACCCACACGTCTATGTCCGTGGATGGGCCGGTGCGCGGTCTCGCGACGACGCTGAGCGCGGGGCGGGGGTCGGCGCTCATCAGTCTTCGGGAAGAGCAGCAAAATCACGCTTGGCTTTCCTGTACCACCCCATTCCTGAAATGGGATGCTTCCACCTGCCCTTCATCTCCTGCAAAGCACTCTCGTGCGTTGCATCGCCCTTTGCCACCACATCCTTTAGATGTTTGTCCTGCGCCTTTATTACCTCATCTGCGGTTTTTCCATGGTGTGTGAAATCGCATGGTCCGCCCAACTGTCTACATGTCATCGACTTCACGAGTCTCGCGTCCTTTCTTAGGGTGCAGCCGTCAGCCACGACGAGTAGAAACGGCTGGAATATCCTGACGGAACCGCCGCGAGAGGTGTGCGGTCGATATCAGCGCAGCGCGGGCGAGCGCGGCGCCGCGCTACCTGCCGGTGCGGTCGCGGTGCTTGCACCCCGGCCAGCAGCAGGGCCTACGCTGGCCTTCCTCCAGCTCCTCCTGGGTCCGCCGAATGCGGCGCTCTCGGGTCCTGTCCTGCTTGGCATCTTCGACCCAGCAGATGAACTCGTTGCGGGCCAAGGGCGTGATGTCCTTCCAGGCATCGAGTGCCGTGCCGTTGACGATCAGCGCCGCACGCAGGTCCGCAGGCAACTTATGCACCACCCCACCGGGCACTCTCTGGCCGCTCACAGGCCCATGGTAGTGAGCGGGCGTCAAGGCAGTTTCACCATCGGCTCGCGTGACGTGATCTCGGACGAGCGGTCGTCGAGATGAGGACGCGGTTTCGTCCTTCCGGCGCGTATCATCGCCGCTCGAGCGTGGCATCCTTACCATCGAGCACATGACGATCCGACGGTTGGACCACGTGGGCATCGTCGTTGACGACCTCGCGGCCGCGACTGAGTTTTTCGTCGAGCTCGGACTCGAGCTGCAGGGCGAGGGGCCGGTCGAGGGCCGCTGGGTGGATCGCGTCGTGGGGCTTGAGGGCGTCCGGGCAGAGATCGCGCTCGTGCAGACCCCGGACGGCCGCGGACGACTCGAGCTGACCAAGTTCCACGCGCCCTCGGGTCAGGGCGGCAACCGGCACGCGCCGGCGAACGCACCGGGCATCCGCCATGTCGCATTCGCCGTCGAAGACATCGACGCGGTCGTCGCCGGCCTGCGAGCCCGTGGCGCGGAGCTCGTCGGCGAGCTGGAGCGCTATCAGGACAGCTACCGGCTCTGCTACGTCCGCGGCCCGGAGGGCATGATCGTCGAGCTGGCCGAACAGGTCGGCTGACTGGTCCGGTCCGGCGCCCGGCGTATCGCAGCATCCGCGGCAGGCCAAATCGCAGGCCGCTCGGTGGCGCCCGGCGTGGCGAAGCGCCGCCCTTCTCGGCGCGGCGGTTGGATTCCCGGCGTCTATGCCGCGGCGCTACGCAGCAGAACGCGGGCGGCGGCCAGGGCGGTGCGTAGCTGTCCAGGATCACGACGGACTTGGGTGAGCAGCAGTCCGCCTTGCAGCAGCGCCATAGTGGAAGTCGCCAGGCTCGCGGGGTCAGCGTGCGCCGACAGGCGCCCGCTGACCTGCATGCGCTTCAGACCGGCGCACAGATGTGCCTCCCAGCGTTCGAAGCCATCGGCAAGGTTCGCGCGAGCGCCCGGATCGCGCTCGGCGAGCTGACCAACGAGCGATCCGATCGGACATCCTCCGCGAGCTTCGCGCTCCTCCTGTAAGGAAACCAGCGCGCGGAACCACCGGTCGATGCCGGCCCAGGTGTCCAGATGATCGAGCAGCTCGTCCTGCGCGAGCAGGACGGCGTCGGTGGTGGCGTCGATCATGGCGCGCATCAGATCGTCACGATCGTCGAAGTAGTGGTAGAGCTGGCTGCGGCTCGCGTGAG
>DATMQX010000163.1:0-2021 GCA_035567055.1 Solirubrobacteraceae bacterium | reverse complement strand
CCGGCATGACGCCGCAAGCACAGGCTCGCCTGTTCGAGCCGTTCTTCACCACCAAGGAGATCGGCAAGGGCACCGGACTGGGCCTGGCGACCGTCCACGAGATCGTGACGCAGAACGGCGGGAGCGTCACCGTCCACAGCGAAGCAGGGACGGGCACGACGTTCAAGGTGTATTTCCCGCGGGCGGATGCCGCCGAGATGGTCGGCGAAGCGCCGCCGCGCGTTGCCCGGCGCGGCGGGCCGCACACCGTGCTCGTGGTCGATGATGCCGAAGACCTTCGCGAGCTGACCGGGAAACTGTTGCAGCGGGAGGGCTACACGGTGCTCGTTGCCGGGAACGCCGATGAAGCGCTCCGGGTGTTCGAGGGCAACGCGTCCATCGACGTGCTCCTCACCGATGTCGTGATGCCGGGTGGCAGCGGACCGGAGCTGGCGGGCCGGCTGGTCGAGCGGCGGCCAGCGCTGAAAGTGATCTACATGTCCGGGTACACGGAGGAGGCCATCGTCAAGCACGGCGTCTGCAATCCCGGCCTCGCGCTCCTGCCCAAACCGTTCACCTCGGAGGCGCTCGGACGGAGAATCAGTGACGCGCTCGATCCACCCGCGCCCCGGTCGCCGGCGGGCTTGTCGCGCACGTGATTGCACCGCGGTGGCCTTGACGGCCGCCGTGACGGTAGACTCCCCGGTGAGGCCGCAACTCGTCGCATGCCGGCCTGACTGGCAGGGGGTCAATCATGAATCGCAGAACCGTGCTGACGCTGTCCGGATTAGGGATCGCGGGTGTCGTCGTCTCGCGCTACGAGCAGCTGCTGTCTGTCCCCGCCGGGAATGCCTCCGGGGCGCCGAAGACCGTCACCATCGTGGATTACTCCGACGCCGGCGTCCGGCAAGGTGTCAAAGAGATTCCCAGGATCGTCAAGAGCGAGAGCGAATGGCGCGCCCAGCTGACCCCGATCGCGTTCGACGTCACGCGTCGTGCCGGCACCGAGCGGGCGTTCACCGGCGCGACCTGGAACCTTCACGACACGGGTCTGTATCGCTGCGTGTGCTGCGATACCGCGCTCTTCAGCTCGGACACGAAGTTTGAGTCCGGCACCGGCTGGCCGAGTTTCTGGGCGCCGCTCGACAAGCAGAATATCGAGGAGCATCGTGACTTCAGTCTCGGGATCCCTCGCACCGCGGTCTCCTGCCGGCGATGCGATGCCCATCTCGGCCATGTCTTCGACGATGGGCCACGGCCGACCGGCCTCCGCTACTGCATGAACTCGGCAGCGCTGCGATTTGTGAAAGCGGCCTCGTGACCAACCGATCAGCGCTCGACAAAGCTCTTCAGCCGGCCGAGCGTGTCGTCCCATTCTTCCGAGATCAGCTGAAGATACCGATGGACCTCCGCGAGGCGCTTCTGCTCCAGCTGCCAGACGCTCTCGCGCCCGTATCGCGCGCTGCGCACGAGACCGGCGTCTTCCATCACGCGCAAGTGCTTGGTGATCGCTTGACGCGTGATGGCAAACCCGGAGGTCAGCTTCGCGATCGACATCGGCCCGGCGCCGCAGAGCCGGGCGACCAGCCGGAGCCGGGTCTCATCGCCCAGCGCGGCGAAGACCGGCGCCGAACCCGCGAGCTCCGCCGTCGTCCTCGAGCTACGCGGCCTGGGCAAGGTGTTTCTCGATCAGCGTCATGACCATCGTCCACCCGCCTTCGTTCGCGGCGAACGCCTTCGCCCGGCGCGCCAGCGGCACCTGATCGAATCCTGATTCGGTGACCGTCAGCATGACGCCGTTCGGGACCTCCTCGAGAGCGAACACGACGAGTGTCGCCGGCTCGCGCGAGTAATCGACACCGCGCTCGACGGCGAAGGGATGCCACCTGAAGGCGAAGAGTGTCTCGGGTTCGATTCGATCGACGGTGATCTCGAACGGCGTGCCCTCGTACGGCTGCTGAGCCTTGGCCACCTCGGCATCGACGCTGGTCGGGACGATGACGCCCCGCAGAAGCGACCCCGCCGTAAACGGGCCGTCGAAC